>JACDHQ010000237.1 GCA_013820975.1 Gemmatimonadaceae bacterium | reverse complement strand
CTGCAGAACAGTTGTGTTTGCCGGGTACTGCATGTGCTGGAGCCGGGGCGCCACAGAATCCGGGAGTACTCGCGGACATTGCGATTGAACGGCGCTGACCGAATCTAACATCGTTGCCTGCGGGCGAATGCAGGCGGTCTACTCCAAGTCGGTGAAGCTGACTCCCGCGGCGTCAGCACTCCGAAAATCGCGACTGCACCAAGTTGAACGGTTACTAGACAATCCGTCCCCCACACGCTTAAGGGGACGGATTTTCATGGTGCGTCGCGACGCAGTTGCTCGTGGCACGGTGGGTGGGCGGAGAGCGTGCCGTAGAACATGTGAAATGTATGGTCAAGCCCGGAGCCGCTCGAAAGTGTACTTCTCTCACTTGCCGCCGTTGTTTCAGACGCGAGCGATGACGGTGAGCATCTGGAGATGAGCCTATAGTTGTTTGACGCCGGCGCACGGCGCCCAAGTTGGTTGCCCCCGAGTATGCGAGCTTCGAGTCATGCATCAGCCACACGGCCTCTCGGTCATCGAACTTCTTGTAATCCTGACTATCGCTGCAACTTTGGTTGCTATCGGATGGCTCGTACTCAGGACACAACCCGCTGTTCAGATCGCCCGTGAGATTGCAGTCGTGGTGAGACACGCCCGCTGGTCGGCGGTAACGACAGGCCGTCCGACGGTGCTGTTGGTCGCGGACGGCGGCCGCAGAATTGTCCGGCGAAGCCTTCCCGGTTGGGGGTGCGAGATTGAAGCGTCGTCTAACCATGCTTGGGCAATTGGCGACCGCCGCGCCGACCTAAGCTGGCCAACTCGTGGTGTCGCGTTTGGTCCTGACGGGTTCCCTCGTTCCTGCGCGGGCGATGGCGTCGGAAGCGCGACGATCGTCATTCGCGATGCTTCGACAAGCGCGGCTGTCATTCTTTCCTCGCTCGGCCGTGTCCGCTGGGAAACCCGCCCATGAGAGAGCGACGAACGGGTTCAACAGGTCGCATAGGTGGGCTCAGTGGCGGCTTCACCATTGTCGAGGTGCTCGTGGCCCTATTAGTCCTTGGCATCAACAGCGTAGCGATTCTTGCCGCCCTCTCGCTCGCCTTCTCGCTCCTCCGCACCGCCGGGATTCTCCTAAAAGACCTCGAGGCGCTCGATCTCGTCGAATCCTGTACCGGCGCGGGCATCATGTTCTTCCGCACGCTCGCAGTACGTCCTCTGGGCGTTGCGACTCCCCGGCTCCGCGGACTCACCCTGGTGGAAATACTGGTCGCCCTCGCGATCTCCGCCATAATTATGTTCATGCTGATCGCCATCGTCGGGTCGACGGGGGCGGCCGGCCGCGCCGCCGAGTCACGGATCGACCGCGCTGCATTGGAGCATGGCGCCAGGCTGGTTTTCGAGACGGACATCGTGCGTGCTGGAGCGGGCCTCGCCACTGAGGAGTGCGGCCTCGCGGCGCGCCCGGGAGATCCGTACGTAAACGCCTGGTGGAGGAGTGCGGAAGGCGATCTGCACCGAGTGCGCTTCGCCGCTGGTGTCGACGGCGCGGGCCGGCCCGCGCTCTACCGCCGCCACCAGTCGTTCGCGCGCCAGCCGTGGATCGAGGACGTTACGGCCTTCCGGGTCCTTGCGGTCGAACCCGATGCGTCCAGCGGTGCGTCGTTCACGAGGTACGGGAGCATCACGGTCGAGGTACGCCACCGTGCACTCGCGGATGCCGTGCGGTGGCGTATCGACCTCTCACACCTACCCTGCCTCCGGGATCTCGGGTCATGAAGGACCGCACGGCTGAGAGGGGAGGTATTCTCGTCGCCGTTCTCCTTACGTCCACCGTCCTCTGGATGCTCGTCGTGGGAGTGCTCCTCGTCGCGTCGATGCACCTCCGCGTTGCCGCCTTCACGCGCGATCACGCGACCGCGGCCGCCATCATCGAGGATCGTCTCCGTGCTATGCGCGCTATGCTGGCGCAGGAGTGGCCGCGTGACGGTGAGAGGCTGGAGGGAACGGTCGGGGCGTGCTCCTGGTCCGCCGAGGTGACAGCCGAGGAGGTTAGCACGCTCCGGCTGCGATTCGAGGCCCACGCCGGCCGCGCCGACCTCATGCGCACCGCCACCCTCCATGCGCCGTGAATCTCCGGCGCGCCCCGCCCGCGTTGACCCCCCTCCACCCACCGTGCGACCATGCATGCCGTGACCACGCACGCGCTCCTCTGCGCCAGCCTCCTCGCTGCTGGCCGTCCCGTGACCGCCCGCGAGCTGTGCAGCAGTCTCGGTATTTCGCCGGAGGGACTGGAGGCCGCGATCGAGGCGCTTCGCGCGACGCTGCAGGACGCTGCGCTGGGAATCGAGGTCGACGCGGCAGCCGATGCGTACCAGCTGGTTGTCCAGCCTGCGCTCGTGCCGCACCTCGGTCCGCTGCTGGCGCCCCGGCCCTTGCCGCCATTGTCGTCGGCCTCCGTAGAGACGCTCGCCCTCGTCGCCTACCACCAGCCGATCACGCGCGGCGAGCTTGAAGCTGCCCGCGGCGCGAGCTGCTCGTCCACGCTCGACACGCTCCAGGAGCGCGAGCTCGTGAAGGTCGTCGGGCGGCGCGACGTGGTCGGCCGGCCGGCGCTCTTCGCGACCACCGACCGCTTTCTCGTGGAGTTCGGTCTCCGCTCGCTCGAGGACCTCCCGGAGCTCGCCGAGGACCCAAACGCCGGATTCCTCCGAGGCTGACGACCCAAATTCCAGTGCTGCAGCGGGCCTCAGCGCGTAGGGGAGACGAGCGCGCGCAGCGCCAGCTCGTACCCGACGGTCCCTAGCCCGACGATCGTGCCCCGGGCGACGCCGGCGACGAGGCTCACGTGCCGGAACGACTCGCGAGCGTGGACGTTCGAAATGTGCACCTCCACCACGGGAACTGTGATGGAGGCAACCGCGTCCCGGAGCGCCACGGAGGTGTGCGTGAAGCCGCCGGGATTGAGGACGACGCCTCGAGCCCCCGTGTCGGCCGCCTGGTGAAGCCAATCGATGAGCACCCCCTCGTGATTCGACTGCTCGCAGCGGACGTCCACGCCGAGCTCCCGCGCCACCCTGCCGCAGCGACGCTCTACGTCGGCGAGGCTCTCGCGGCCGTACATCTCCGGTTCGCGCGTACCGAGTCGGTTGAGGTTCGGTCCGTTCAGGATCCAGATCATCGGGTCACCGCCTCCAACGCCTGCCACGCGCGCGTGATCTCACCGTCCGAGACATCGTCGACGACGATCGGCTCGCCGATCTCCTGCAGGAGCACGAAGCGGCGTCGCGCGCCGACCTGCTTCTTGTCGCGAGCGACACGCTCGAGGAGCGCCGTCGCGGTCGTGGTCGGGAGGGGTCCCGGGTCGAGCCAGCGCAGAAGCCGGCGCGCGTGCGGGCGCCAGTCAACGAGCCCTCGCGCCGCGCCCACCTCCGCCGCGGCGAGCAAGCCGTACGCGACGGCGTCCCCATGAGGGAGCGCATGATCCGAGAGCGACTCGAGAGCGTGCCCGATCGTATGGCCGAGGTTCAGCGTCGCACGCACGCCGTGCTCGAGGGGATCTGCGGCGACGACGGCCGCCTTCACGGCCACGCCGCGAGCGATGAGCGCCGCGAGTTCGCCGCCGCCGCGGTCGACGACGAGGCCGAAGTCCATGTCCGTCCCGAACGCGCGAACGAGCCTCGGGTCGCCCAGCAGGCCCGCCTTGAACAGCTCGACGCCGCCCTGTCGCCGGACGGCGGCGGGGAGCGTCTCCAACGTCGAGACGTCCGCGACGACGGCGCGCGGCTGCCAGAAGGCGCCGACGAGGTTCTTGCCGGCGGGAAGATTGATGCCAGTCTTCCCGCCCACGCTCGAGTCGACCATCGCCAGGAGCGTCGTCGGGACCTGGACGTATGCGACGCCGCGCATGTACGTGGCGGCAGCGAAACCCGTGAGGTCGCCGACGACGCCGCCCCCTAGGGCCACGACGAGGCCGCCGCGGTCGATCCGGGCGTCGGCAAGTGCCTCGAGTAGGTCGCCGTAGTTCTGGAGACGCTTCGTCCGCTCGCCCGCGGGGACGACGCAGAGGTGGACGGGTGTGCCGAGCGCCTCCAGCGTCGCCCGGACCGCCTCGGCGTGGTGGGGGGCGACGGCGTCGTCGGTCACGACGCAGATCCCTGACGGCGCCGCCACCGCTGTGCCGACCAGCTCGGCGAGCGACGAGAGTAGCCCGGTCCCGACGTGCACGAGGTACGGCGGGTCGACACGGATCTCGAGGCGGTGGACGGGGGAGGCGGTCGTCACGTCGGGCACGGCGCGTCGTCGACACGGTCGCGCCAAGCGTAGAGCTTCTCGACGATCTCCTCGACCACATCCTGCGAGTCCCGGCCGTCGGTCGAGACGCGAACCGACTCCACCGCGTCGTAGGCGCTCTGACGCTGCGCGAGGAGCGACCGGATCCGCGCGTGCGGGTCGGAGGTCTCGAGCATGGGCCGCTTGTGGCGGCGCGTGCGCCTGAAGATCGTGTCTGGAGAAGCTTCGAGCACGACCACAGGTCCGCGCTCGAGCAGGGCCTCACGGTTCTCCGCTCGTACCACCGTGCCGCCGCCCGTCGACACCACCACTTCGTCGAGTCGGGTGCAGCGGCGGACGATCTCGGCCTCGTAATCGCGGAAGACCTGCTCACCGTAGAGCTCGAAGATTTCGCTGACTCGCATGCACGAGACCCGTTCGATCACGCGATCGGTGTCGATGAACGTCAACTGGAGCCGACGCGACAATTCCCAGCCGATGCGGCTCTTGCCGGTGCCCATGAAGCC
>JACDHQ010000236.1 GCA_013820975.1 Gemmatimonadaceae bacterium | reverse complement strand
GACGTCACCACCGTGAGGTCCGGTTCGACGATCTCGCGCAGCCGCGCAATCTCGCCCGGCGTGTTGGTCCCCATCTCGATCACCGCGACTTCCGCCTCGTCGGGCAACGCGAACAGCGTCAGCGGCACGCCGACGAGGTTGTTGAAGTTCCCCTCGGTCGCATGCACCCGCTTCGTCGAGCCAATGGCGGCCCGCAGCAGTTCCTTGGTGCTGGTCTTTCCATTCGTTCCAAGCACGCCGACGACCGGCCGGCCCCAGGCGCGGCGTCGGTGCCGGGCCAGGTCGCCGAGGGCTGCCAGCGTGTCGTCCACGACGTACACCGGCACGCTGATGCCGGAGGCGGCGCCCGCCCGCGAGACCACGAGGCCGCCAGCCCCCTTCGCGACGGCATCGGCAAGGAACTCGTGCGCGTCGAAGTGCTCTCCCTGCAGGGCGACGAACAGGCTGCCGGTCGGAATCGAGCGGGTATCGGTGGCGATCCCGGCGAATGCTTCGGCACCCGTGGGAAACCCGCGCCCACGCTCGATGAGCGCCTCGGCGACGCGATTGCGGGTCCAGAAGGTGGCGCTCATGTGCGTGCCTCGCTGGTGGTGAGCTCGCGGACGATCGCGCGCTCGTCGAACGGGAACTTCTGGGTCCCGCGAATCTGGTACGTCTCATGGCCCTTTCCGGCGAGCAGTACCACGTCGCCCTCGCCCGCGAGGGCGAGCGCGCGCGCGATCGCGTCGCGACGGTCGGCGACGCGCTCGAAGCCGGCATCGCCCATGCCGGCCACGATGTCATCGAGGATGCGCTCCGGATCCTCGGTCCTCGGGTTGTCGCTGGTGACGATGGCGAGGTCGGCGCCGCGCGCCGCGGCCGAGCCCATCTCCGGCCGCTTTCCCCGGTCGCGATCGCCCCCGGCGCCGAACACCACGATCAGCCGGCCCCTGGTGAGCGGGCGTATGGCCGCGAGCGCCCGCTCGAGCGCGTCGGGAGTGTGGGCATAGTCGCGGAGCACCAGCGGGGACTCGTGGATCACCTCGAGCCGCCCCGGCACCTGCGGCAGCGAGGTGAGCCGCTCGGCGATGCGCTGCCCGGGGATGCCGAGCGAATAGGCGGCCGCTGCAGCGGCCAGCGCGTTGGCGAGGTTGAAGTCGCCGATCAGCGGGAGCCGCGTCGGATGGCGCTCGCCGGGCAGCACCAGGGTCCACTCGCTGCCCCGCGCCGTGTACTGCACATCGTCGGCGTGGACATCGTGCGTCGCGAGGCCGGTGCCAAAGCTCACGCGGCGCCGGTCGGTGCTGAGCGCGCGCCACGCCGGCACGTCGGCGTTGACGACAACCGTCCCGTGCGGGCGCAGGTAGTCGATCAGCGTAGCCTTCGCGGCAAAGTACGCTTCCATCGTCAGGTGATAGTCCAGGTGGTCGCGGGTGATGTTGGTGAACACGGCGGCGTCGTACCGCACGCCTTCAACCCGCCGCTGGTGCAGCGCATGGGAACTCACCTCCATGGCGACCCGGCGAACGCCGGCATCGCAGAGCTGGCGGAAGAGCCGCTGCAGCTCGACCGGCCCTGGCGTCGTCAACCCTGCCCCGCCCTCCATCGGCGTGCCCGCGCTGCCAATGAGCACCCCGATCGTCCCGATCGATGCGCTCCGCTCGGCTGGGTCATCCAGGAGGTGGCGGAGGATGTTGACCGTCGTGGTCTTGCCGTTGGTGCCGGTGACCCCGACGAGGCGCATCCCCTCGGACGGCTGCGCGAACGCATGCGTGGCCGCGATGGCGGCCGCTCGGCGCCCGTTGCGGACGACGAGCGCCGGCAGCGGCGTGCGGGACGCATCCTCCACGATTGCGGCGATCGCGCCGCGGCGCGCCGCATCCTCGAGGTAGTCGTGGCCGTCGTCGCTTGCACCGGCCACCGCAACGAACAAGGCGCCGGGACCCGCCCGCCGGCTGTCGTCGGCGATGTCCTCGGCGCTCTGTGGTAATGGGCCCTGCCGATCGACGAGCAGTCCGGCCTGGGCCAGCGCGCTCGCGATCGCGTCGATCGAAAAGGTCATTCCGTACGGTGATGGAGGCGGATGAGGGCACCAGCAGGCGCACTCGTTCCGGCGGCCGGATGAGTGGTGCCACCGGGGCCGTTCATGAGGACGACCCGAAATCCCGCCTCATGCAATGCCCGCACCGCATCGCGCAGCTCGAAGCCCGCCACGTCCGGCACCACTCGCCCGGGAAGCGGGACGGGCTTCGGCGGCTGGAACGGGAGGTCCACCACGAACGGCACGCTGGCGCCTGCCGGGCGCGCCGGCTCAGCGGGAATCCTCCGTGCGACCAGGCTCAGCCCCTCCTCGCCGGCCAACGCCAGCACCGGCGCACCCGGGCGGCGCAGCGAGGAATCCGGGCGCTCCCGTCGAGGCGTGGCCGCCAGTGCGCCCCGGTCGAGCGCGGCATCACGGGCCGCGAGCGCGGCCTCGAGCACCGCCTTCGTCACTGGTGCCGCGGTCGCGCCACCATAGTACGCGCCCTTCGGGCTATCGAGCTTCACGAGAATCACGAACTGTGGGCGGTCGGCGGGAAACAGGCCGACGAATGTCGCGAAGTACTGGGCCGCCTGATAGCGCCCGTTGACCGTGCGACGGGCCGTCCCCGTCTTGCCGGCGAGGATGTACGTCTCGACGTCGGCCTTCACCGCCGAACCCTCTGCCACCACCTGCATGAGCATCTCACGCATCCGCTCCGCCACCTGCGGGGGCATCACGCGGCGCACCTCGCGCGGCTGGTGGCGATACCTGACGGTGCCGTCCGGCGCGCGCACCTCCTTCACGAGTGCCGGCTCGAGCAGCCGACCGCCGTTCGCGAAGCTCGCGTATGCCGCCGCGAGCTGCAGCGGCGTGACGCTGATCTCGTAGCCCATCGCAAGCGAGGCCGGCGACTGCTTCGACCAGCGTGCGGGCGTGCGCAGCATTCCTCCCGCCTCCGACGGAAACGGGACGCCGGTTGGCGTACCGAACCCGAAGTCGCGCAGCGCTGCGTACTGCTCGCCGGGCGAGAGCCGCTCGGCGAAGCGCACGATGCCGACGTTGCTCGAGTGGCGGATGACGTCGGCGAGCGTCATCGGCTCGCTGCTGCGGTGCACGTCGCGGAGCGTGCGGCCCTGCACCGTGTATTCACCGCCGAACACGTCGATGCGCTCGGTCGGCGAGACACGGCCGTGCGCCAGCAGCGTCGCCGCGATGAACGGCTTGAGCGTCGATCCCGGCTCGAACGGTTCGGTGAGCGCCGACGCCGCGCTGACCCGCGTGCCGGCACGCCGGCTCGCCATCGCCCGCACCTCCCCGGTAGCCGGGTGGAGCACGACGATGTCGCCGCCCTCGGCGCCCATCTTCGCCATCGCGTCGGACAGCGCGCGCTCGGCGATCTCCTGCAGCTCGCGGTTGATCGTGAGGGTAACCGTGTGCCCCGGGGTCGGCGCACTGCTCGTGCTGCCCGGCGATGCATGGCTGCGCCCACGCGCGTCGCGCATCAGCCGCGCGGCGCCGGCCTCGCCCCGGAGCAGCGAGTCGAGCGCCATCTCGAGCCCGTCGAGCGGTTGGCCATCGGCGCCGATGCGGCCAACGAAGGGACGCGTGCCGTCGCTCATCGCATAGATGCGGTCGCGCTCCGGGGTCGCGTGGACGCCACGCATCGCCATCAGCGGCGCTACGTCCGCCGCGACGAAGCGATCGGGCAGCGGCACCCAGCGCCTGGTGGTGTCGGCCACCCGCTGCAGGAGCGCCCGAGCGACGCCGGCCCGCTCGAGCAGGCGCCGGACCCGCGCGGGATCGCGCACCTCCCGCGGGGCGATCGCCAGCCGGACCACCGCGCGGCTCTGCGCCAGCACCGCGCCCGATTCGTCGAGGATGTCGCCGCGCGGCGCCGGAAGCGGCTGCTCCGCCACCTGCTGCCGCATCGCGAGCTGCGCCCAGCGCTCGCCATCCACGAGCTGCAAGTGCGCCGCCTTGGCCAGCAACGCGAGGGCGAAGACGGCGAGTGTGAGGTGAACGATCCCGATGCGGCTACTGCGAATCATCTGGCGCTGTCTGGGCGGAGTCGCGTGTGAGGTAGATCAGCTGGGCCGCCGCGGGCACGCGCATGCCGAGCCGCTGCTCGACGACGGGCGCGATCCGGTTGCGGCTCGAGGCGTCGCGGATGTCGCTCTCGAGCTGGCGCTGCTGGCCGATGAGCGCCTCGCGCTCGCGCTCGAGCGCCTGGTGGGTGCGCGCTCGCTCCAGCCCTTCGCTGCGGCGCCAGATCACGCCGGTCGCCACGACCACGAAGGCGACGAGGCCGAGCACCATCGCACCGGGCAGCCCGCGGCGCCCCGCTACCCGGCGCGGCGCCATGCGCGCAGCCTGGCACTGCGGGATCGAGGGTTGCGCTGTTGTTCGGCGTCGGTGGGCACGAGGGCCTTGCGGGTGAGGAGGGCGCCCTGGGGCGTCCCGCCACAGGTGCACATCGGCTGCACCGGCGGGCAGGTGCAGGCGCGGCTCCATTCGCGGAACGCATGCTTCACCAGCCGGTCCTCGCCCGAGTGATAGGCGATTACCGCCATGACGCCTCCAGGACGCAACCGGTCACGCAACGCCGGCATCGCGCGCGCGACGCCGGCCAGCTCGTCGTTCACCGCGATGCGCAGCGCCTGGAAGAGCCGGGCGAAGTCGCCACCTCGGGAGCGTGGCCCGAGCACCGCCCGGATGGCGCCCACGAGATCGTCGCTCGTCTCGAACGTGCGGTTGCCGCGCCGGCGAACGACCTCCCGCG
>JACDHQ010000235.1 GCA_013820975.1 Gemmatimonadaceae bacterium | reverse complement strand
GGCCGCCGCAGCTGCGCCTCCCCCTCGAGATACGCGCGCATCGCCGGCAGCGACCCGGTGGTGAGCGCGCTCACGCGGAGCTGCGGAATGGGACTCGACGTGCTCCACACCTCGCGCAGCAGGCGCACGCTCAGCGAATCGACGAGCGCAAGCACGCTGTCGGCGCTGCCATCGGCCTGCGCGCGCGCGAGCACGCTGCCCGCGAGGCTCGTGAGCTCGGCGCTGAGGCGCACGGTCGACCCCACGGTGACGATGTCGCCGGTGAGCACACTCCCCGCCCCGAGCGCGCGACCGATGGCGCCCGCTCCCTCGCGATCGATGGCGCCACCTGGGCCGGCGCTCGTGCTCCAGCGACGCATCACGGCTTGCGGGGCGATTACGCGGATTCCGCCCACGCCGTCGAGGTTCATGGACAGCAGGTCCACGAGCTGCTCACCGACTCCCTCGCCGTTTGATCCGCCGCCGCCCGTTGACGTGAACGGCAGCACCGCAATGACGCGTGCATCGACGGCGACACGATCCTCACCGCCCGCGTCGGCGGCGGTTCCCTGGCTGTACCACACCCCCCCAACGGCTGCCGCCAGCAATACAGCGCAGGCGGCGACCGCCGCCGCACGCCGGCCCACACGCACCGGGCGTGCGCCGCGCCACGGGCCCGAGAGCGCATCCGCGAACCCACCCGCAGCCTGGTACCGATCGTCGGGCTCTCTCGCAAGCGCGGTCGTGACGATGTCATCCAGCGCCGCAGGCGCCTCGGGTCGCAGCTTGCGCACCCGTGGACGTGGCGCGGTGATGCTCTGGGCGAGGATCGCCTGGAGCGAATTGCCCGCGAACGGCTGCCGCCCGGTGAGCATCTCGAACAGCACGCAGCCGAGACTGTAGATGTCGGTGCGCGCGTCCACGTCGGCGGAGCCGAGCGCCTGCTCGGGGCTCATGTACATCGGCGTGCCCACCGTCATGCCGGTGGCGGTGAGCCGCAGGTCCTCGCCCGCCGCGGCGCGTGCAATCCCGAAGTCCATCACCAGCGCATGGCCGCCGCTGAGCATCACGTTGTCGGGCTTGATGTCGCGATGGATGATCCCGCGCTCGTGCGCATGGCCGAGCGCACCGGCGATCTCGCGCGCGAGCCGCACGGCTTCGTCAATCGGGAGCGCACCATCACGTGCGATGCGATTGCTCAGCGCCTCGCCCTCGACGAGCGGCATTACATAGTAGAGCAGGCCGTCGCCCGCGCCGCTGTCGTAGATGGGAAGGATGTGCGGGTGCTGCAGGCCGGCCGCGAGGTGGATCTCCCGCAGGAACCGCGCTTCGCCGAACGCGGCGGCCAGCTCGGGGCGCAATACCTTGATCGCCACCCGCCGCTGGTGCCGGACATCGCGGGCGCCGAAGACGATGGCCATGCCACCGCTGCCGATCTCCTGCTCCACGACATAGCGGTCGCCAAGGGCACTCGCGAGGCGGACGCCAATGGCGGGAGGAGAATGGGGCATGCTATCCGGTGACGGCGGAGGAGGTGCGCGCGGGCCGCTCCTGCGTCGAAGGCCGCCGGCCGCCCCTTCCGGTGCAACCATGGCCCCGGGGCAGGCCGCGCGCAAGGACCCGCCGACGACGTCGCGCACTCCCAGAGCATCACCGGCGGGAGCGGGTCATCCCGGTCGACGCTGATCAGCGCTGACCGCCCCACGCGTTCCCGGCTCAGGAGTTGGAGACGCGTAGCGTGCGCTGAAGGGACGCCTCTAGCGAATAGAGTGCTGCCTCCACTCGGACCGCCCCTGCCCATCGGCCATTTGTCCGTAAGTACTTGCCCGGAATTGACTTACGGCAGATGCGACAGTCGGCATGCCCGATGCCATATCCAGGCTCCGACGGCCGCTCTCCCATCCATCCAATCGAGGAACCCAAACATGTCGCGCGAGCAGAACCCCACCCAGGCGACGGACGACCAGCTGAGCGACGACACCATGGACGCGGTATCGGGCGGTGGCGGGCGGAAGACGTACCCCGCGCCGATCACCATCGAGCCGATCATCGAGCCAATCATTGATCCGATCATCATCCTGGATCCGATCATCCTGGATCCGATGCCGCTCCCGATGGAAATCGAGTCGATCTGAGCCGGCTCCGGAGGGACCCGTCCTCCTTCGAGAATCGGGATCCCGCCGGGCGCCATCCCCGGCGCCACCGCGGACGGCGCAATGCAAGAGCAGGCGGCAAGGCAGTTTGCAGGAAATGCAGGTCCCCTGTGCGGTACCCTTTCATCCTATTTCGAGGAGCATACGATGAGCACTGAGACGCCGACCAACGTGATGGAGCGGGAAGCGGGCGAGCGCCTGGGCGAGGTGTACAATCGCGCCAGCACCGACGACGAGTTCCGCCAGCAGCTCCTCACCGACCCGCGGGCCACGCTCGAAGCGGAGCTCAAGGTGGTGCTGCCGGAGAACTTCAACGCGGACTTCGTCGCCAACAAGGGCGACCTCGCCTTCCGGGCGATGGGTCCCAACGGCGAACTGGCCGAGGACGAGCTGGAGATGGTGAGCGGCGGTGGCGACATCGCCTACGGTGTCGGCTGGCTCGCCGGCCAGATCGTCAACGCGGCCGAGGCCGTGAAGGATGCTGCCGTGGCCACGTACAACTATGTGACCTCGTAAGCACGAAGTCGCTCGACGCATGACTCAACTTCCCCAACCCGACCCTACGGAGTCAAAATGTCCGAAAACGAGATCAAAGAGACCACCGAGCTGGCGACCACGACCGGCGAGCTGAGCGAGGACGAACTCGAGCAGGCCGCGGGTGGCGAGATCATACTTGCCATCGTCTGCGGCGTAATCGGGAGCGCGATCGTCGCGGTGGTGGACGACATCCAGGGCTTGAAGGACGGCTACAACGCGGCCCGCGCGCAGTAGTTGAGTTCGTGTCTCGCCGGTTGGGCTCGCCAGAGCCTCACCGGTGGGACGCGGCCCGGGTGCATCCGCCCGCCATCCGGAGAGGCCGCACCGATGCCGCGGCCGCTCCGGATCGTCCGTTCTAGGGATCGCTACTTCCATCGTCAGGAGAGACTCCAATGCGAACCGCCATTCGTGCCGCATCCGCCGGCATCCTCGTCGCGTCCGTCGCGGGCGTCCTCGTCGTCCAGTACCTGTGGCGGCCGGCGGTAGGTGCGGATGGGAGCATGCTCGCCAGCATCCTGGGATGGTCGCCGAACCTCATCACCGGAATCGGCTTCCCCTTCCTCTGGGTCGTGGTTCGCGGGCGCGGGCGGCCCGCGCCGGACCGCACGCGCTTCGCCTGGTTCGCGCTGGCCGGCTTCGTCATCCTGTTGAACCACGAGTACTGGCGACCGCACTTCGACTGGGTGGACATCGCCGCGACGGCGGCCGGCGTGATGCTCGCCTGGCTGCTGTACTCCGCCATTTGGGCCCGGCTCGTCTCGGGCCCCGGGTCCGCCGTGAGCGCGACGGTGGCGCCAAACGGGACGTCCCCAAGGCGGGCACCCGAGCCGCTGAGGGTCGAGTCCCGCTGATCCGGCCCGCCGCCGGGATGCTCCCACCATCCGTCGCCGAGCCCGACGCACCTCCTTTGCCGAGAGCGGTGCTGCCTCCGACGCTCGCGAACGCGGCCGCCAGCCTATAGACGACTGGCGGCGTTTCCGCGCGCAGAGTGCATCTCGCCGCCGCACTCGGGGAGCCAAGGGGTCACCTGCTGCACGCGCCGCACGCGCAATCTTTGAACTTCCATCGGCATTCATGGGCTGGCGAATGCGCCGACACCACTCGTTCGCAACGCGACGGACTGTGAGTTTGCGCTCATAGCATTGGTGATCGCCGGGCCGTGGCTGGTACGCCGCCCCTCGCAGCTGGCTTCGCGGAAGTGCAGGCGCTCATCGGCGCGCCCGCGATAGACGCGACGCTCTAGCGGGTAGACGCGGCCCTCGAAGCCGTGCCGGACCCGGCGCGGGGCCCAGCGCGCAAGACGCTGATCCGCAACGAGTTGCACGTGCAGGCGCCCGGGCACGACCGGTGCCCTTGAAGCGTGTGAAGACTCACCGTGTCCCACACCACCAAGGAGCCGAACGATGTCTGACGACAAGGCAGGGAATCGTGACGTGAAGCGCGTGAACCCGAGCGATGACCGCGAGATCGATGACGCGGCGCTCGAGAGCGTTGCGGGAGGATGCCAGTCGGGATGCAGCAACGCGAATACCTGTCGTGAGATGTTGTCGAAGGGCGACACCTTCTCGATCGACGACTTGCTGAAGGTCCCGACGATCGAGTCCTAGTCGGGCGCGCGTGCGCCCTGCCGTGTGCCCCACTGCGCGCGCGGCCCACCCCTGGGCCGCGCGCACAGGCCACCTGGTCCATGAGACATGCATCCCTTTGTGATCACGCTCGCCGCTACTCTCGAGGAACGCCGGCGTCACCCGGGCGGTGGCACCCCGGATCCGGATCGGGCGCAGCGATGGCAGCGGTTCGTTGCGCGCGGCGATGAAGTGCGCTGGCGGCGGCGCCTCGGCTTCGACGGCATCGATCCCACCGCCGCTGCCGCGCTGATGGGGACGGGGGCGGCGGCGGCGCCGGGTGCCGACGACGCATGGTTCGCTGTGCTTGGCGCTGCGCTGGCGGACGGAGTTCGGCACGCGGGCCTGGCGGGCCTGCCGGTCGACCGCGCCACCGCCGCGCGTGAAGCGCTTCCGTTCCAGGACATCCTCCTCCCGTTCATCCGCACCGCGCGCCTTGGCCTTGCAGCCCGCTGCCAGGCGCACCTGCCGGCGTTCACGGGCTTCGCGCTCGCGCAGATGGAA
>JACDHQ010000234.1 GCA_013820975.1 Gemmatimonadaceae bacterium | reverse complement strand
CCACCGAATCATTGAGTGGATCTCGCGTGATCGATTGCGCACCACCAGCGAATCATCGAGTGGATCTCGCACAATCGATTGCGCACCACCACCCACCCTCGCCCCGACTCTCAAGCAGTGATTCCCATTCTCCGCTCGAGCTCCTCGCGGCGGGACCGGCTCACCTTGAGCCGGGCGCCCGTCCGCAGCTGGACCTCGTAGTCGCCCCCCGACCCGCGCAGCAGCGCATTCACGAGGTCGAGGCGAACGATGATGGAGCGATGCACACGAATGAAGCGCGCCGGATCCAGGCGCTCTTCGAGCGTCTGCATCGCTTCTCGTATCAGGTGCTTCCGGTCGCCGACGCGCAGCTCTGCATACGGGCCGCTCGCGACGATGTACTCGATCTCGCTGACCTGCACCACGATCACCTTGCCGCGCGTCTCGACGGGAATGCGCTCGAGATACTGAGGAACGGCTGGCGCCGGGGGTTGGGGTTGGCCGGGCGGCGTATCGAGCGCGCCGGGTGAGAGCTGCTCCTCGGTGCCGGCAGCATGCGCGGCCATGTCACGGGCCGCTGCAACGCCAGGGGCCTGCAGCGCCGCGAGCAGCTGCGTGCGCAGGCGTTCCACATCCTCGAGCTCGATCAAGCGGCGGGCGCGCTGGAGTGCCTGCTCGAAGCGTTCATCGTCGAACGGCTTGACCAGGTAGTCCACGGCGGCGAGATCGAACGCCGCGAGGGCATGCTGGTCGTGTGCGGTCACGAACACCGTCGCCGGCATCGCCTCGCCGAGCTCGCGGACGACATCGAGCCCGGTCTTGCCGGGCATCTGCACATCGAGGAAGACGAGGTCGGGATGATCGGCCCTGATGCGATCGATGGCTTCGGCACCGTTGACGGCGGTGGTCACCGGGCCGATGCCCGGCTCGGAGGCGAGCAGGTCGAGCACCCGCTGCCGGTTCAGCTCCTCGTCGTCCACGACGAGCACCCGGAGTTCGCGCGGCTTCGCAGTCATGTCGCCTCGGTGCGGAAGGGGAGCGAGATCTCGACGACGGTGCCCGGCGCGTCGTCGCTGGTGGCCAGGCGCAGGTGCTGCCGAGTCCCGTACATCTCGACGAGCCGCGCGCGCGTGTTGGCGAGCCCGACCCCGGCGCCGGGCGGCTCCGCGGCGCCGCCGGGACCAGGGCCATCGTCGCGCACGTGGATCACGAGGCGATCCCCTGCGCGCGCTGCGGCGATGCCGATGCGCCCCCCCGATTCGCGCGGCGCAATGGCGTGCTTGATGGCATTCTCGACGATCGGCTGGAGGACGAGGTTCGGCACGCGCGCGCCGAGGAGGGCCGGCGGGACGTCGATCGCCACCGCAAGCCGATCGCCGAAGCGGACGCGCATGATGTCGAGGTAGCGCTCGAGCAGGTCCAGCTCGCGCTGCAGCGTGACCTCGGACGCCCCCTCCTCGAGCGAGTGGCGCAGCAGCTCGCTCAGGCGCGAGATCATGCGCCGCACCCCCTTGGCATCGCGCTCCACGAGGGCGCTCACCGCATTGAGCGTGTTGAAGAGGAAGTGCGGGTCGAGCTGCGCGCGCAGCGCGCTGAGGCGTGCATCGGCGAGCTGCGCCTGCAGCTGTGCCGCCTGGGCCTGCAGCCGCACGGTCTCGTGGCTGCGGTGTCGCGCCCGCAGCATCGTCGCGCGTGAGATGCCCGCGAAGAGCACCGCGAAGTAGACCATGAGGTCGTCCACGAACCCGAGGTCGCCCACGCGCTGAAACCGGCGGAAGGGCGCGAATGCCTCGTCCGGCGGCATCGCGCGGCGCCGGCGTGGGCGTGGCGGCTGCAGCACGCCGCTGCGCATCGCGTCGATCGCGGCATCCACGAGCACCGCGAGCACCAGCCCCGCCACGAGCGCGCCGATCACCTTGATGATGCGGACGCGGTCGTCCTCGGTGATCCGCGCCGCGAACCAGAGCAGCGGCGGCGTCAGCATCATCCAGAGGAAGTACTCGAAGAGCGTCAGGCGGACTGCCGCAGCCGCGATCTGGGGGGCGATGCCGGGGATGCGCGGATCGAGGAACCGCCCGGCGATGGCCACGAGTGCGAGAAAGCTCCATACCCCGACGATGACCAGGATTTCCTGCGCGCCGAGGCGCAGGCTCTCCGGCTCGTCATTCGTGGGCTGGGGATGCGATTCACGCACGGGTTCGGATCTCGGTCGAGGGAGTCGCCCGCAATTTAGCTTTCCCGCACACATGAAACGCGTTCTCATCGGGTGGCTGCTCGTCACCGCGGCCTGCTGGCTCGTCCTGGGGCTGCTGTTCGCGTCCGTCATCCCCGGCGGCCTAGTGACGATCCTGGCCGCGTCCGTCGCGGCAAGCGCGCCGCTCCTCCTCCTCCTCCGGGGGTTCACCCGCCGCAGCTACCCGCGGCGATCGATCCGCCTCTTCGTCATCCGGCCGTTCTGGTACGTCCAGCTCCTGCTGCCGTTCGTGGCGCTTGCCGGGCTCGCGGGGCTGGTCGCGGGGGCTGCTGCCGGCGCCTTCAATGCCTCCGCGCACCAGTGGGCGCTCGCCGGGGGGCGTGGCGCGGTCATCAGCGTCACGACGGTCGCGCTGCTGTTCTTCCTCGCCGGCTATCTCGGGTCGCGCCGCCTGGTGGTGCGCCGCTTCGTCGCCAGCATCCCGGCGCTGCCGGACGCGTTCGAGGGAATGCGCATCGTGCAGCTCACCGACCTGCATGTCGGGCCGCACACGCCGCGTGGAAAGCTCGCGCGCATTGCGCAGGCAACGCGCGACGCGGACCCCGACCTGATTGCGCTCACCGGCGACCTCGTGGACGATTACTCGCGCGACGTCGAGCCGTTCGCCGCCGGCCTCGGGCGCCTCACCGCGCCACTCGGCGTCTATGCCATCGCGGGAAACCACGACGTCTATGCCGGTTGGACCGAGGTGCGGCGCGGGCTCGAGGCCGAGGGCATCACCGTGCTGGTGAATGATGCGGTGCCGCTCGAACGACGGGAGAGCCGTATCGCGCTGCTCGGGACGGGAGATCCGGCGGGGTTGCACTGGTCGCGCGGCGGGGGCAACGCCGCGGCCCCCGATGTCCGCGGTGCCGTAGCCGCGGCGCGTACGATGGTTGGGGCCGACGGAGTGCTCATCGCGCTCGCGCACAATCCCGTGCTGTGGCCGGCACTCGCCCGCGCGGGGGTGGACCTGACGCTGAGCGGGCACACGCACTGGGGGCAGATGGCGATTCCTGGTACCGGGTGGTCGCTCGCCTCGCCCTTCCTGCGCCACGCGATGGGCGAGTACGTGGAGGATGGACGGGTGCTCTACGTCCATCCCGGCACGAACTACTGGGGGCTCCCGTTCCGCATGGGGACGCCGCCTGAGGTCGCCGTCATCACGCTGCGCCGCGGCGAAGCGGCCTTCGCGCTCGAGGGCTAGCCGGCGGCAAGCTGCGGGTGCGACATGGGTTCGCGCCGGCTGGCGTCGAACCTCGCCCGAACGACGGCGTAGCACTCGCACGACTCGCGCGTGAGGATCGACCGGTCGGTGACGGTCACGCGACCACGCGAATACCGGATCGCTCCCTTGCGCTGCAGCTCGGCGGCTGCCTCGCTGACGCCGGCGCGGCGGACGCCAAGCATGATTGCGAGGAACTCGTGCGTGAGGGCGAACGTGTCGCCGTCCACGCGATCGTGCGTGATCAGGAGCCAGCGGGCTGCGCGCTGCGCGAGGTCGTGCATGCGATTGCACGCGGCCGTCTGCGAAACCTGCATCAGGTATGCGTCCACGAACTCGGCGATCCGCTCGTCGAAACCGGGGATCTCCTCGATCGCGCGCTCGAACGCATCCACCGGCATGCGCCGCACCTGCCCCTCGACCTGCATGATCACCCGGTAGGGGGACGTGCCGACACCGAGGTAGACCGGGATGCCGGCCATCCCCTCCCATCCGATCGTCCCGACCTCGACTGCGCCGCCCCCCTCGAAGTGGGCGACGATCGAGATCACCCCCGATTGCGGGAAGTACACATGTGATGGGCGCTGGCCCGGCTCGACCAGGATGTCACCCGGCCTCAGCAGGACCTCGTCCAGGTGCTGCGCCAGCGCCCGGTAATGGTGCGCCTCGAGGCTGCGAAGGAGCGCATTGCGCTCGTCATGCTCGGGTTCGGCGGATGACTGCGGATGCGACATGGCAACGGTCGGGTTCGGGTCGCGGGCGACTCTGCATGTTCGGCGCCGGTCTGGGAACGCCGAATCGCTCCCGGCGCACAATGTACGCCGTCATACCACAGACGGCCGTAACTCGTTGCGGGTAAATGAAGTGTGACCGGCGCCCGAGCCGATGCAGGAGGCCCCGGCGCCTTCCGGCGAGGGCGGTTCGGTGTTTGAATCCGGGAGTGAGATCATGCACGCTTCCCGATCCCGGGTGACAGAGTGGAAATCGAGTTCTTCGGCGGGGCGCGCGAGGTGACCGGGTCGTGTCACGTGCTGCGCGTGAACGGGAAGACGGTGCTGCTCGATTGCGGGATGTTCCAGGGCTCGCGCAAGCTGAGCCGCGAGCAGAACCTCCGGCTTCCCGTGCCCGCCGGTTCGGTCGATGCGGTGGTCCTGTCCCATGCGCACATCGACCATTCGGGGCGGCTCCCCTTTCTGGTGAAGTCGGGCTTTGCGGGGCCGATCTTCTGCACGCCGGCCACGCGAGACCTCTGCGCGATCATGCTGGCCGACTCCGCGCACATCCAGGAGAGCGACGCACGCTTCCTCGCGAAACGAAAGCGCGAGCGGGTGGAGCCCCTCTACGGAATGGCCGACACCACGC
>JACDHQ010000233.1 GCA_013820975.1 Gemmatimonadaceae bacterium | reverse complement strand
GTTATATGGTCAGTGCAGCGGACAGGTTAGAACGTGACTTCGACGCGACCGGTGAACTGGCGGAAGTTCGGGTACGAGAACCCGTCGATCTTGAAGTTGAAGTCGCTGCCCGACGTGATGTCCGGGTCGAAGCCGCTGTAGTTCGTCCAGGTGAAGAGGTTACGGCCGATCAGCGCCAGCTTCACGCCGTTGGCGTACCGGTTCAGCCCAGCCCGCTCCATCAGGTTCGGGCTCACGGTGTAACCGACCGACAGCTCACGCAGCTTCACGAACGAGCCATCCTCGACGAAGTGGCTGTTCGCCACCAGGCCGTTGTAGAGGCCGACGAGAAGAACGGCTGCGGAATCTTGTCCTCCTGCGCTACGCCACGCTGGTCGAGCTCACCGGCGCGGTGGTCCTGGAACATCCACTGCTTGGTGAAGTTGTAGATGTCGCCGCCCTGCTGGCCATCGAACAGGGCATAGACGTTGAACGCCTTCCAGCGGAGGTTGTTCGCGAAGCCGAACGAGAAGTCCGGGTTCACGTCGCCGATGGCATGCTGCGTCCCACCATCAGCACCGACGAAGGCGATCGGGGCCTCGTTCACCTTGCCCCGGCGTGACGCGAGCACGACATACCCGGCCGGATTGATCGTGTAGAGCGAGCGGTCTGCCGTTGCCGGCAGCTCGTCGAACGACCGGACCCACTTGGTGCCGTAGATCAGCCCCAGCGGCTCACCGGCCTTGTAATAGAAGACGTCCTGGTTCTGACGGCCTTCCGCGTTCACGCGAAATGCCGCCCGGTTCATGCTCACGATCTGCTGCTTCGTCTTGTCGCCGGTCAGGGTGAAGTTGTAGCTCCAGTCCGGCCGGTCGATCACGCGGGTGTTCAGCGCGAGCTCGGTCGTGTTCGACTCGATCGTCGCGGCGTTCTGCCACTGGTTGGCAAAGCCACCGGATGCCGCGAGCGAAAGCGGCACGAGAAGGAAGGCATCCTTCGTCTCGCGGTCCGCGCGCACCAGCTCCAGGTCGAAGCGGTCGAGGAACGCGACGTTCACGCCGTACTCGAGCTCCGTCAGCACAGAGGGCTTGAGGGCGTTGTTGCCGAGGTTCGCCTTGCCGAGCGAACCGGCGCCCAGCGAGTAGGTCTCGTACTGGTAGAAGTAGCCGGGACGCAGGCCGGCGGTGCCCTGCGCGGCGCGGATCTTCAGCTCCTGGATGCCGGGCATCTGGAAGTCTTCGCTGATGCGGTATGCACCAGAGATCCGGTAGAAGTCGGCCCACCGGTTGTCCGAACCGAACAGCGACGAGCCGTCGCGACGGTAGAGGCCGGAGAACAGGTAGCGATCCTTGATGTCGAAGTCCTGCGACACCATGTAGTTGATCGTCCGGGTCTGGATCTCCTGCGAATCGACCGAGAGCTGCGTCCGGTCGCCGGCACCGAGGTCCGGGGTGGCCGTCACGTTCAGCTTCGAGCTGTTCGCCGAGAAGAACGAGTTGTCCTCGCGCTCGACCAGGTACGCCACGCGAGTCGTCGAGAGCGTGTTCTCGAACCACATCTTCGTCGCCGTCGCATTGATCTGCGCGTTCGCGCCGACGTTGTTGGCCGTCGACTTGAAGAGCGAGCCCTGGCCCGGCGTGCCGCCGTCGGTCAGGAGGCCACGGGCGAAGTAGTCGCTGACGCGCTGGTTCAGGCGATCCGTGCCGTAGCTGCTCTCGAGCCGCAGCCAGTCGGTCGGACGGTAGCGCAGCGAGAACGACCCGAGGATGCGCTCGCGGCGCAGCTTGTAGTCGTCGTTCGCCAGGTTGTAGAGCGGGTTTGCCCGGGCGCTGCCACCAAACTCATTCGGCAGCTTCGGGTAGAACCGCGCGCTGTCGGCGGTGCCGAACGGCTGCTCCAGGTTCACGTCCGGCGGTGCCTGCATGAGCTGGAACCAGCTGCCCACGCCACCCGGCGGGTAGTCGTTCTTGTTCAGGCCGTACGTCGCACTCACCGAGAAGTCGGCCTTCGTGCCGAGCCCCTGGTCCACGTTCATCCGGAGGTTCTGGCGGTACTGGCCGGACGTCAACGGCATGATGCCCTCGTTCCGGTCGTTCGTGAACGAGGTGTTGAAGTTCGTGTTGCCACGGCGCAGGCCGAGCTGCACGTTCGTCGAGTAGAACTCACCCTCGGTGAGCCACTCCTGCAGCTGGTTGCGGAACCGCTTCTCGCCCGACGTCGGATACGGCGCGTCGGCGATCTGGTCGGCCTTCACCACGCGCGAGCCATTCACGAGGCGGATGTTGCCGTCCGGGTTGGTCTCGTAGATGTGGCTCTGGTTGAGGGCCGGGAACCGCTGGACGTTCGAGCGGCCGTACTCGTTGGCCGTCGACCACGACACCTTGTTGTCCGCGTAGTTGCGGCCACGCTTGGTCGTGATCTGCACGACGCCGTTCGCCGCGTCCGAGCCGTAGTACGAAGACGCCGCGGCGCCCTTGAGCACTTCGATCGACTCGATGTCGTTGGCATCGATGTCCGCCAGCGACGAGCGCGTGATCACGCCGTCCACGATGATCAGCGGCGTGCTGCCACCGACCTGGAGGCTCGTCGAGCCGCGCAGGCGGATCGTCGGCGCCGCACCCGGGTTGCCGCGGCTCATCGACACGCGCGCTCCGGCCACCTTGCCGGCCAGCGCCGCGATCGGCGAGCTCGCCGGCACTTCCTTGAGCTGCTCCTCGCTCACTTTCGCCACCGAGAACGTCAGCTTGCGCGACGACGTCGCCTCGGCCACGCCCGTCACCACGACCTCGTCGAGGCGGAACGGATCGGCTTCGAGCGTGAAGTTCACGGTCTGCGCGCCGGCGGTCAGCGTCACCGGCCGCGACTGCGGACGGTAGCCGATGAAGCGAACGCTCAGCTGCACCGACTGGCCCTGCGACTGCGCCGCCGGCACCGCCAGCGTGAACGCGCCGTTCTCGCGCGCCTGCGCGCCGATGTTCAGCGTGCTGATATAGACGTTGGCCCCTGGGAGGCCGGCGCCACTCGTGTTGGTGACCCGACCAGAGATCGTCGTCTGCGCGTGGGCTGCACCTGCCGTGAATACGGCCAGTGCGAGCGCCACGAGCGGAGCGATCCGGTTTCGGACTCGTGCTGCACTCGTCATGTCGTCCCTCTGGAAAAAATGAAGTTGGTGCGGTCCTGCTGGAGGCAAGTTCGTACTGCACTGCGCGGGGGAGACGTCACTCCCGACTAGGGTGGATGGCACATGCAGCCGGCACGAGGCGAGGAGGCCTTCCGGGCGTGCATGACGGACCGAAGCCCGGTGTTTGATGAACGACGTGCCGGCCGCCGGAGCAGGAAGCCCGGACGGACGGCTGGTGGCAGGTGCCGGCCCTGGATGCATCGGTACGAATCGAGGCGCCGGTATATCGGCCCTATTCTCACACCAAAACGTCCATGACGCAAGACGGCTCGCCACCGTGACCAACCGACACTGGATCAACTGCGGCAGGTGGGCGATGCGTCACATCGGGTGGCGGGAGGGTTGAAAACTCCGCGCGCCCAGCTGGCGAGCTGGGCCGTAACTCGTTAGTCCGACCCGGGTTGCCGCCCGAACGCCACCGGCACGTGCACCACCTGCCGCACCCGGCGGCCCCCCTTGAGGGCAGGGGCGAACACACTCGAGCGAACCGCCTCGCGGGCGGCCGCCCCGAAGGCCGGCGAGGTCTCCGAGACGACGCTGACGCTCGCGGGCTCCACCCGCCCGAGCGTATCAACGATAACCTCTATTATCGCTTCGCCCCCTACCCCCGCATTCCAGTGGCTGTCCGGATACACCGGCGCCGGGCTCTCGTCGGCCAGCAGCATCGCGCGGACGTCCACGTCCGACGCCTCGTACACCCGCCCGGCATCGACGAGGGTTGCCACTTGGGTCGGTCGTTCGGAACGGCGGGCGACGCGCCGCACCCGCGGCGGCCGCGACCACACCGCGATCACCCCGCAGCGGTGCTGCCCTCGCGTCGCCTGGAACTCCGCCGGCACCGAGGCCAGGCCGGGATAGATCTCGATCCCCTCGACCGTCGATAGGTCGATGATGTCGAGCTCGAACTCTCCCGCCGTCGCGGGGAACCCGTCCACGAACACCAGCGGCGGGCAGCTCGCCCCCCTGAACCGCACCGAGCGATCGGCATAGCGGGTCGGGCCGCGCATCGTCACCCCCGGCAGCTCGCGCACGATCTCGATCAGCCTTGTGTTCGCGCGAAGGTCGAGCTGCGCCCGCGTGATGAACTGCCCGCCACCGCTTCGCCGGGTGGCGCGGTCGCGGAAGCCCGAAAGGCGCGACTCCGACGGGTCGGCACGGTCGCGCACCTCGATCGCCTCGAGATGCTGCACCGTCGCCACGAGACGGAGGTCCGCCCGAACGTCCCCCGAAACCGGCACGATGACCGTGATCTCCACCGGCTGGTAGCCGAGCCGGCGGGCCCGCAGCACCGCCCCCCCGGGGGGCACCCCGGTGATCCGGTACTCGCCGGCGGAGTCGGTGTGCGCCCGCGGCGTTCCCGAAGGGACCTCGATCGCGACACCCGCGATCGCGTACCCGCCCGGGCTGGTCACGCGCCCGGAAATGCTGGGCGCCTGCGCGCCCGCGGCATGGCCGGCGGCCACGAACAGGGCGAGCAGCGAGGACAGGGCGGCACGAGCGCGCATCATTCTCCCGGTGGGGCGCAGCATACTGATGCCCGCCGGCATCTCCCGCGTCAAGCTGCAACGCATGACCGCGTCCCCAGTGTGCCCGGTCAACGCATCCGGGCGAGGGTTTCCATCCACGGCTGGAGTCCCGGCAGTCCCGGCGCGATCTGCTGAGC
>JACDHQ010000232.1 GCA_013820975.1 Gemmatimonadaceae bacterium | reverse complement strand
CGCTCCCGCCGTTCACATTGAGGATCTCGCCAGTGATGTGGCGGGCGTGCGCGCTGCACAGGAACACGATCGGTGCTGCGACATCCTCCGGCGTGGCGATGCGCCCCACGGGAATGCCGGCGACGATCCGGTCGCGCCCCGATGCGGTGGGCTGCACGATCATCTCCGTGTCCACCCAGCCGGGTGCGACGCTGTTGACGGTGATGCCGCGCTTCGCCAGCTCGGGAGCGAGCGACTTCGTCATCGAGATGACGGCGCCCTTGGTGGCGGCATAGTCCACGTGATACGCCTCGCCGCGCTGCCCCGCGGTGCTCGAGACGAGCACGATCCGGCCCCCGTCGGCCATCACGCGCGCCACCGCACGCGTCGTGTAGAATACCGAGTCCAGGTTCTCGGCCATCGTCCGCCGCCAGTGCGCGTCCGTCATTTCGACGACGGGGATGTCCTCGGGGGGCCAGATCCCGGCGTTGGCAACGAACAGGTCGATCCCGCCGAGCGTGGCGACCGTCTCGGCGACGAGCCGTTCCGCACCCTCCGCCGTCCCGATGTCGGCGGCGATGGCGACGGCCCGGGTTCCCGACTCCTCGATGCGTGCGCACACCCGCGCGGCGGCGTCGGCCCGGGAGCGATAGCCGATCGCGACGTCGGCGCCGCACTCCGCCAGCAGGAGCGCCGTTGCCGCCCCGATGCCTCGCGACCCGCCGGTCACCAGTGCGCGCCGGCCCTCGAGCCGGATCACAAGTCGGCCTCGACGAGGTCACAGATCACGTGCTGGATGCAGAGGTGGAGCTCCTGCGCGCGGTCGGTCCGGTCCGTCGGGATGATGACCGAGTGATCGGCGTGATCGCGGAGCGCACCGCCATCGCGGGCACTGAACGCCAGCACGCGCACGCCCTTGGCGCGCGCCGCCTCGGCCGCACGGATCACGTTGGGGGAGTTACCGCTCGTGGAATGGATGATGAGCAGGTCGCCCGGCCGGCAGAGCGCCTCCACCTGTCGCGAGAAGACGTTCTCGAACCCAAGGTCGTTTCCCGCGGCCGTGAGGAGCGACGTGTCGGTCGTGAGCGCGATCGCCGGATAGGCGCGGCGGTTCCGCATGTAGCGCACGACATACTCGGTCGCCATGTGCTGCGCGTCGGCGGCGCTGCCGCCATTGCCGCAGAAGAACAGGGTGCCCCCCTGCCGCACGGTGTCGCGCACGAGGTCGAGTGCCGTATCGAGCGACGGTCCCATCGTCTCGGCGACGCGCGTCGCGGTGGCGGCGAGGTCGCGCAGCACGCTGGTGAATGCGGGCGAGGCGGCGGCGGGCAGCATAGGGGCGTCACTCACGGGTCGGTTTCCGTCGTGATCCGAAGATCAGGTCCTTGATGCGCCCCCCGATGCCGCGGCGCGGGCGGCGGCGGCGCGGCAGCGGGGGCACGGGCACTATCGGCTCGCCGGCGAGCAGGCGCCGGGCATTCTCATTCGTCAGCAGGTCCACGTGTTCGGCCGTCGCATGCTCATGAAGCCAGTCGCGCCCCATCGCGAGCGAGCGCACGTCGCCGTGATTGTCACTGGAGAAAAGGTCGATCACGCCGGCACGCAACAGGGCGAGCGCGACCTGCGACGTCCTGCCGCGACCGAGCAGCGCCTGCACGTCGAGTTGGGTCACGGCGCCGGCGCGGCGCCAGGCCGTCACCTGCTCCACCGTGCACCCGAAGTACCGCTCCGGATGGGCGAGCACCGGCACGATCCCGCTCATGCGCAGCCGGAAGAGTTCCTCCGCCGAGTTGGGAGGGATGCCGGTTCGCGGAAACTCAACCAGCACGGCATTGGACCCGGCAAGCCCCAGCTCAGGCGCGCGCAGGTCGGCGCCCGGCACGTCGAGCATGATCTCCCACCCCGGCTCGAGCGCGATACCGGCCGGCGCCGCAGCACGCAGCTCGTCGAGGATCGCGCGGTACGCGAGCGCCGGCGCCGTGCGGACGCGGGATGCATCGAGGTGCGGCGTGCAGACCAGGGTCGTGACACCATCCCTCACGAAGCGCTCGAGGACGGGGAGCGACGCCGCGATGGACGGGGAGCCGTCGTCGACACCGGGCAACAGGTGCGAGTGGATGTCGATCATGCGAGCGTCGCGAGCGCCTGCATCGCCGCGTTCGCACGCGCCTCCAGCCGTGCGGGCGCGTCGGCCGCGGCCTCGAACGCAAATGTCACCAGCGCGTCGGCAGCGAGCAGCGCGAGCGCCGAGTCGCGCCCCGTGCGGTCGTGCGACAGCAGCTCGGCGACGACGCGCTCGGCCGCTGCGACGCACTCCTCGGGCGCGCGCTCCGCCGGCAGCGAGAGCGCCGGCCCGAGTGCGTCGCGAACACGCTCGAGGAGGTGGGGGGGGACGCCTGACGCCCGCGAGGCGAGCCACTCACCCACGGTCACCCTGCTGAACCGAGCAGCCGCTCGAACACGTCGGGCACGGCGGCGAGGGCGGCCGGGATCTGCGCCGCGTCCGGGATGCCCGCCTGCGCCATGTGCGGCTTGCCTCCGCCGCGGCCGCCGGCAATTGCGGCAACTTCGCGGATCAGCGCATCGGCCCGGACCCCGCGATCGCGCAGGTCGTCGGTGACCACCGCGAGCATCGCATGCTTGCCGTCGCCGACCGTTGCCGCGAGCACGGCGGCACCGCTTCCCAGCCGCTCGCGCATCGCGTCGCCGAGCGCCTGCAGCTCCTTCACGTCCGCGACGGTGACCGTCGAGGAAACGACGCGCGCACCGCCGATCGATGCCGCAGCGCCGAGGAGCTGTTCGAGCTGGCCTCCGCCGCCGCGCATGGCTTCCTCGACGCGCTTCTCGAGGGAGCGGCGCTCGTCGAGCAGCTGCTGGACGCGCCGCTCGATCCCATCGACCGGCGTCTTGAGGGTCTCGGCGAGCCGAGCGAGCGTGCCCTCCTGCGAACGGAGCGCGGCGTAGGCGCCGGGACCGGTGATCGCCTCGATGCGACGAACCCCCGCTGCCACGCCGGTCTCCGAGACCACGCGGAACAGCCCGATCTCCGCCGTGTTGCGGACGTGCGTGCCGCCACACAGCTCCATCGAGAACCCTGGAATGGTCACGACGCGGACGACGTCGCCATACTTCTCGCCGAACAGCGCCATCGCCCCCCGTTCGCGCGCGGCGGCATAGGACAGTTCCTCGACATGCACCGGAGCCGAATCCCAGACCCAGCGGTTGACGATGCCCTCGATCTCCTCGAGGCGCTCGGGCGGCACCGGGCCGTGGTGCGTGAAGTCGAAGCGCAGCCGGTCGGGGGTCACGAGCGAGCCCGCCTGATGCACCTGCTCACCGAGCGTGGATCGCAACGCGGCGTGCAGCAGGTGCGTTGCCGTGTGATTCCGCTCGGTGTCGCGCCGGCGCGTTCCGGGGACCGATGCCGTGACCGTGCCCCAGCTGAAGTCGCCCTCGAGCGTGCCGACGGCCGCGGGGCGCCCTTCGATCTTTCGCACGTCCTCGACGTCCACGCGCCAACCATCGCCGACGATCTCGCCAAGGTCGGACACCTGCCCGCCCGACTCCGCGTAGAACGGGGTCTCGCGGAGGAGCACCGCAACCCGGTCGCCGCCAAGCCGGCGCAACGCCGTCACCTCGGTCTGGATGGCGATGCGGTCGTACCCGACGAACTGCACGTCGTCGGCGGCGGCCGGCGCCCGATCCCACTGCGCCAGGTCGCCCAGCTCCTCGCCGCCACCCATCGCGAGCTTTCGCGACTTGCGCTCGTCCTGCGACCGCTTGCGCTGCATGTCGAGCCACCGGTTGAAGCCCGCGATGTCGATCGTATACCCACGCTCCCGGGCCATCAGCTCGGTAAGGTCGATCGGGAACCCGAACGTGTCGTACAGCTTGAAGGCGTCCTCGCCACTGACCGTCCCGCGAATGTCGGGCCCGCCCTGGGTCGAGCGCACGGGCGCCATCTGGTCGAAGCGCGACAGCCCTCCCTCGATCGTCTGGAGGAAGCTCTGCTCCTCGATGCGCGTGGTCTCGATGATGTGCTTGCCGCGCTGGCGAAGCTCGGGAAAGACGTCACCCATCGTCGCGATCACCGTCTCGCAGACATGCGTGAGGGTGGGCGCCTTGCGCCCGAGGAGCCACGCGTGTCGCACGGCCCGGCGCAGGATGCGCCGCAGCACGTACCCGCGCCCCTCGTTTGACGGAAAGACCCCGTCGGCCAGCAGGAACGACACCGCGCGCGCGTGGTCCGCGAGCACGCGGAAGCTCGCCGGGTCCACGGCATTCGGGATCACGTCGCCACCCCCCGTGCCGCCGGCGACGCGGATGCCGGGGCGCAGCTCGTCGCTCTCACGCCCCCAATACGGAATCCCGACGAGCTCCTCGATCCGCGCGAGCAGCGGGGCGAACAGGTCGGCGTGGTAGTTCGACGTCACGCCCTGCTTCACGGCAGCGATCCGCTCGAGGCCAGCGCCGGTGTCCACGGAGGGACGCGGGAGCGGAACGAGCTCCCCGTCAGCCTGCCGGTCGTACTGCATGAAGACGAGGTTCCAGATCTCGAGGAACCGCCCCGCCTCGGCGCCTTCCACGAAGGCGTCGGTAGAGAACTCGGTGCGATCGAGCTCGGTCCACTCGCCCGTCGCCCCTGCCGGGAATCGGTAGTCGCTCGCCAGCTTCGCCAGGTCCACATAGAGCTCGGTGCACGGACCGCACGGACCCGTGTCCGCCATCTGCCAGAAGTTGTCGCGATCCCCGAGCCCGTAGATCCGTGAATCGGGCAATCCCGCAATTTCCTTCCACAGCTCGCGCGCCTCGCCGTCCGAGTGGTGCACGCTCACGCGGATGTGCGC
>JACDHQ010000231.1 GCA_013820975.1 Gemmatimonadaceae bacterium | reverse complement strand
CGCCGAACACGCGATTGAACACCATCGCCGACGCGCCGAAGCCGCCGTACTCCTCGGGAATGTTGAGCCCCATCAGCCCGAGCTCGTGCATTCCCGCCCGCGTCTCCTCCGTGAACCGCTCATCGTGGTCGTGCTTCCGCGCGTCGATCGTCACCGCGGCGAAGCTGCGGAATGCATCGAGGATGGCGCGGAGGGACTCCCGCTCCTCGGCGGACGGCTCCGGGAAGGGGAAGATGAGGTCCTCCCGGATCTCGCCGACAAAGACGCCGCGGGTGAACGACGGGTTCGTCTCGGGAGACGCGAGGTGCGGCTCCGCGCTGGGGGCGGGATTGGCCGTGGTCATGGGTCAGAAGATAATGGTCGTTTTCGCCCCCGGGGTAAGGGAAAAACCCACCCCGCCCCGGTAGATTGCAACGATCATCACCGGCCGTTTCCGGGCACCGGCGCACTCCGGGCCGCATGGGAACGCGCCGGCCCGAGCCAGATCGAGTTGCAGCACTGAGCAGAAATCCGTTTTGTGGTGTATCACCGAGCGACCTGAATCGCCCGGCCTCCCCCGCTCTGGAGCTCCAGGATGTCCCTTCGTGCCCTCGTGCGTGCGCTGCCGCTCCTGACCGTGGTGCTGGTCCCGGCCTGCGGTGAGTCGACCGGCAACAAGAGTGGTCCTGCGAGCAAGGTCGTGCTCGTGTCGGATCCCTTGTTTTCGGCGACCGTCGGGACCGTGCTCAGCGCCCCGATCACTGTCCGGGTCACCGACGACCAGGACCGAAACGTCGCCGGTGCGATCGTGCAGTTCACCGTGCTGCAGGGGAGTGCGTCGCTGAGTGCGTCGAGCGACACGACCGACCGGGACGGGATTGCGCAGACGACGCTGACCGTCGGGCAGATGACCGGGCCGGTGTCGGTGCGCGCGACGGTCAGCGGCATCTCGGCCTCGGTGCAGGTGACAGGGATCGCGATTCCCGGTGCGCTCGCGCGACTGGTGCTGTTGCCGAAGCCCCTCGTGCTCCGGTCCGTCGGCGATACGGCGCGCCTCGTGGCGAACCTCACCGACCAGTTCGGGAATACCCTGCCATCCTCGGCCATCACGTGGCGCTCGCTCGACGAAACCGTGGTGACGGTCGATGCATCTGGGCTCGTGACGGGGCGGAAGGCGGCGGCCTCCACCCGGGTGATCGCCTCGACGTCGTCGGGTATCGCCGACACGGTCACGGTGTCCGTCGCTGACCCGAATGCGTCGGTCTGCGCCTCGATTGCCGTGACGCTGCAGCCGGGCGAGTCGGTCGTCGCCGACCGATCGGTTGGGGCGTGCATCAGGGCCGATGTCGCTTCCGAGTACGTGGCGGTGCCGTACTTTGCGTCGAATTCCCCGCTCAACACCACCGAAGAGCTCCGTGTGCTCGGCGTGGGCGTGTCCACCTTCTCCGGGTTCTCCGGTTCGGCTGCTGCGCGGTCGTCCTCGCCGTCGCCGCAGCTGACCGGTGGACCGCCGCCGGTGCGCACGTTCGAGTCGGCGCTTCGCGCCACCGAGCAGCGGGAGCTCACGGGGCGCATCGCCGGGGCCCGCGCACAGCGCGCGCGCGCCAGCGGCGCGGCGTTCAGCATGATTCCCAACACGCTGCGTGTCGGCGACGTGATCACGCTCAATGCATCAGGCACCGATGCCTGCACCACCCCGAACAACCGCCAGGGCCGGGTCGCGGCGATCTCGCAGAAGGCCGTCATCATCCATGACCAGAGCAACCCGGCCGGCGGCTTCGACGACACCGACTATGTGCGGATCGGGGCGATGTTCGACACGCTGGTCGTGCCTGCGACCGAGCCGCAGTTCGGCGCGCCAGGGGACATCGACGCCAACGGCCGGTCGGTGATTTTCTACACCAGCGCGGTGAACCAGCTCACCGCGGCCAACTCGGGGTCATATGTCGGCGGCTTCTTCTTCGGCCGTGACCTGTTCCCGCGCACCGGGACGGGGGCGTGTGCCACGAGCAACGAGGGCGAGATCTTCTACATGCTCGTGCCCGATCCCATGGGCACGCTCGGCAACACCTTCTCGAAGACGTTCGTCGAGCAGGTGACGATCGGCACGCTGGCGCACGAGTACCAGCACCTCATCAACGCGTCGCGTCGGCTCACCAACGGGTCCACCGCATTCGAGGCCACCTGGCTGAACGAAGGCCTGAGCCACATCGCGGAGGAGCTGACGTTCTACCGGAGTGCCGCGCGGCAGCCGCGAACGAACATCGGCGGCGCCGCGTTCGGCGAGGTCCGGTTCGACATCGCATACGCTGCCTTCATGCACCAGAACATCGGGCGGCTCCGCAGCTGGCTGACCGCGCCGGAGTCCAACACTCCGTTCGGCCCGGACAACCTGGCCTCGCGGGGCTCGGCGTGGGCATTGCTCCGCTACCTCGCGGACCGCAATGGACCGTCGGACGGCGACGTATGGATGCGCCTGGTGAACAACGTCAACACGGGGATGACGAACCTGGAGCAGGTATTCGCGGTCAACGGCCTCACGGCGGTGCGCGACTGGTCGATCGCGATGTACGCTGACGACTACGCTGCGGCGCCACCATCGATCTTCCAGATGCCGAGCTGGAACTTCCGCACGCTGTTTCCGGGCATGGTGAACAGCACGGCGGTCTCGGTTCGCAACAGCTCCATCGCCGGGCCGTATCCACTCCTCGTTCGCCCGCTGTCGAATGAGATCTGGCGCTCCATCACGCTCAAGGGGGGCAGCGCCTCGTTCCTCCCCTTCACGGTGGCGGCGGGCACGGAGGCACAGCTGTCGATCACCACGGCGGGCGGCCAGCCCGCGCCCACGGCGGTGACGATGACGATCCTGCGCACGAAGTAGGTGATTCGTGCGTGGTGCGTAGTGCGCCCCGCTGCCGGCCTGCCGGTGGTGGGGCGGCTGCGTTTCGCGAGTTACATTGCCGCAGCGGACGCACGGCCGACGCTGTCCCGCGACGAGTGGTCTCACCAAGTCACGACGGCCGGGTCCACGATCCGGCGCGAGGGAGATGCTGATGAAAGGACGTGCCCTTCTTGCCGTAGTTGCCGCCGCGGCGTTCGCCGCGCCTGCGAACGCGCAGACCTTTCCCACGAACGACGCGACGCTGCGCCGCATCTGGGAAATCGGCATGCAGCAGTCGCAGGTCTATCCGCTGCTGCAGGTGCTGCTCGACTCGATCGGGCCGCGCCTCACCGCCACCCCGGAACATCGGGCCGGCAATGACTGGCTCGTGAAGACCTACGCGTCGTGGGGCATCCCGGCGCAAGTGGTGAACTATGGCACGTGGAAGGGCTGGCGCCGCGGCATCTCGCACGTCGACCTCGTCGCCCCGCGCGTGCGGTCGCTGGAGGGAATGATCCTCGCCTGGAGCCCCGGGACGCCGAACGGCCGGCCGGTCCAGGGCGAGGTAGTGATCCTCCCGGACGTGGCGGACAGCGCCGCATTCGTGCGGTGGCTGCCGAATGCACGCGGCAAGTTCGTGATGGTGAACATGGCGCAGCCGACCTGCCGCCCCGACGAGAACTGGCAGCGCTGGGCCACCGAGGAGTCCTACAACGCGATGCGCGCCCGCCGCGACACCGCGACGCGGGCCTGGAACGCGCGCGTCCAGCGCACCGGCCAGGCACTCTCCCTCGGCACGGGCACGCTCGGACGCCGGCTCGAGCAGGCGGGCGCCGCCGGCGTGATCCAGTCGCGCTGGTCGCAGGGCTGGGGCGTGAACAAGATCTTCGACAGCAAGAACATCCAGAACACGCCGTCGATCGACCTGAGCTGCGAGGACTATGGAATGGTCTTCCGCCTCGCGGAGCACAACCAGGGCCCCGTGCTTCGCGTGACCGCCGAAGCATCGTTCACCGGAGAAGTCCCGGTCGGCAATGCCATCGCCGAGATCCGCGGCCGTGAGAAGCCGAGCGAGTATGTGGTGCTCTCGTCGCACTTCGATTCGTGGGACGGTTCACAGGGCGCCACCGACAACGGCACCGGCACCGTCGTGATGCTCGAGGCGATGCGCATCCTCCGCCAGGCGTATCCCAACCCGAAGCGCACGATCATCTCCGGCCACTGGGCAGGGGAGGAGCAGGGGCTCATCGGGTCGCGCGCCTTCGCCGCCGACCGTCCCGAGGTCGTCAGCGGCCTGCAGGCGCTGTTCAACCAGGACAACGGCACCGGCCGGGTGGTGAACCTGTCGAGCTCGGGGCTCACGCGGGCTGCAGGCAACTATGCGGGCTGGATCGCGCAGCTGCCCGAACAGCTCACCCGGCACTTCACCGGCATCGCGTTCCCGGGGCAGCCGGGGGGTGGGGGCTCGGACTTCGCATCATTCCTGTGCTACGGGGCGCCGGCGTTCAGCCTGGGCTCGCTGGGCTACGATTACGGCACCTACACCTGGCACACGAACCGCGACTCGTTCGACAAGATCAACTTCGACGACGTGCGCAGCAACGCGGTGCTGACGGCGATGCTCGTGTACCTGGCGAGCGAGGACCCCGAGACGGTGCCGCGTGACCGCCGCGTGATCATCAATCGCGACGGCAGCACCGGCGAGTGGCCGGCCTGCGCCACCCCAGCCCGCCGCTCGGCCGAGTGGACGCGCTGACGAACGAACACCCGCTCTGGACCCCCGGTCCGGAGCGGGTGGCTGCCGCGCACCTCACGCAGTTCATGCGGGAGGTGCGCGCGGCACATCCGGGCCAGCCGATCGGGCACGACTATGCCTCGCAGTGGCAGTGGTCGGTCGAGAATCCCGAGGCGTTCTGGGTGGCGGCCTGGCGGTACTGCAGCGTCGTGGCCGAGACTCATAACGATGG
>JACDHQ010000230.1 GCA_013820975.1 Gemmatimonadaceae bacterium | reverse complement strand
CCGTGGAGTCGCTGCTTGCGGAGTCCGGCCGGCCGTGGCCACGCCGCATGACAGTCCTCGGCGCCGGTGGAGCTGCGCGGGCCGTGCTCACGGCCGCGGAGGCGCGCGGCAGCGAGCGTGTGGACGTGATCGCCAGGGACGCGATGCGCGGGGCATATCTGGCTGCGGAGTTTGCGGTGGCTCGCGCGGTCACCGGCGCCCCCCCGCCCGATACCGAGTTGGTGGTGAATGCGACGCCAGTGGGCCTCCGCGACGACGCCCATCCGCTCTCCCCCGACCTCGTCCCACGCGGTGCGGCCGTGCTCGACCTGACCTACCGCCCGGGTGGCACGCCGTGGGTCAACGCATGCCGTTCTACCGGGCACATTGCCGCCGATGGCACCGAGATGCTGCTCGCGCAGGGCGCGCTCGCCTTCGAGCGGTTCACCGGGCGTTCCGCCGACCTGGATGTGATGCGGGCTGCACTCGCCGGCAGGTAGCCGCCGTGCTTGCCCGCGCTGCAGGGGTCGCGCGCCTTGCGGGGCGTGCCCTGGCGGCACTCGTGCTGCCTCGGGTGTGTGCGGTGTGCGGCGAGTTCGCCGGCGAGGACGGTTCGGGTGCCGTCTGCGACCATTGCTGGACCCGGATCGCCTGGTTGCCGGCGCCCGCCTGCTCGCGCTGCGGGCACCCGCTCCGGCCGGGGGTGGACTGCACCTGGTGCGCCGCACTTCCGCCGTACGTGCGCGCGGTGCGGTCGTGCTGCTGGGCCGAGGAGGGGCCGTCGCTCGCCATCGTCCATGCGCTCAAGTATGCGGGCTGGCGGAGCGTGGCTGATGGGATGGGGCATCGGATGGCTCGCCTGGACTGGCCATGGGACGTCGTCGCCGAGCGCACCGCGCTCGTGCCGGTCCCGCTGGCGCCGGTGCGAAAGCGGGAGCGCGGCTTCAATCAGGCCGAGCTGATCGCGCGGGTGCTGGCGGATCGATGGAAGATCCCGCTGTGGCCCGGCTGTCTCGAGCGGGTGCGTGCGACGGAAACGCAGACTCGGTTGACACCCGGGGAGCGCCAGACGAACGTTCGCGGCGCGTTTCGTGCGGCGGCGAGGGCGCCTGACCTGCGTGGAGCCCACCTCGTGATCGTGGACGACGTGATCACCACGGCGGCGACGCTCAACGCGTGTGCGGCCGCCCTCTGCGATGCCGGCGCACGCATCGTCAGCTATGTGACATTCGCGCGGGCCCCCGCTCTCGGGGACCGCCGCTAACCCCACGGAGACATCGGCAGTGGCCATTCGCGTCGGCATCAACGGCTTCGGACGAATCGGGCGACAGGTCGTCCGCGCCGCCAAGCAGCAGGGCAACTCTGACATCGACTTCATCGCGGTCAACGACCTCACGGATACGCGGACGCTCGCGCACCTCTTCAAGTACGACTCCGTCCACCGCACCTACCAGGGCACGGTGGAGAGCTCGGAGAATGGCATCAGCATCGACGGCGATGCCCTGCAGGTCTTCGCCGAGAAGGATCCGGCGAACCTGCCGTGGAAGGATCTCGGGGTGGACATCGTGCTCGAGAGCACCGGGCGGTTCACGGATGCGGCGAGCGCTGGCAAGCACCTGGCTGCGGGGGCGAAGAAGGTGGTGATCAGCGCCCCGGCCAAGGGGGAGGACATCACCATCGTCCTCGGCGTGAATGGCGACAAGTACGATCCGGCGAAGCATCACATCGTGTCCAACGCGTCGTGCACGACGAACTGCCTCGCCCCGATGGTCAAGGTGGTGCGCGACAACTTCGGCTTCGTCCGCGGCTCGATGGTGACGATCCACAGCTACACCAACGACCAGAACATCCTCGACCTGCCGCACAAGGACCTGCGGCGCGCGCGCGCTGCGGCGGTCTCGATGATCCCGACGACGACCGGGGCCGCGAAGGCCACGTCGCTCGTCATCCCCGAGGTGAAGGGGAAGATCGACGGCATCGCAATCCGCGTCCCGACTCCCGACGTCTCGTTCACCGACCTGACGGTGGTCGTGGAGAAGCCGGTGACGGTGCAGCAGCTCAACGATGCGTTCCGGTCCGCCGCCGAAGGAGAGCTGAAGGGGATCCTCGCGTACACGGAGGAGGAGCTCGTCTCGAGCGACTTCATCGGCAATCCTCACTCGTGCATCCTCGACGCGAAGAGCACCAACGTCGTCGACGGGACGCTGCTCAAGGTGAGCGGCTGGTACGACAACGAGTGGGGGTATGCCTCACGCTGCGTCGACCTGCTCCGGTACATGGGCGAGCGCCTGTGAGCTCCACGCCCGGTGACGCCTCGCACCGCCCACCTGCTCCTCATCGATGAACAAGCAGACCATTCGCGACCTTCCCGACAGCGCCGTCCGCGGGAAGCGCGTCCTCGTCCGGGTCGACTTCAACGTGCCGCTCGACGACACGCAGCGGATCACCGACGACACGCGCATCCAGGAGTCGCTTGCGACGATCCGTGCGCTTACCGAGCGTGGGGCGCGTGTCGTACTGCTGTCGCACCTCGGGCGGCCGAAGGGGAAGCCCGATCCGGAGTTTTCCCTCGCGCCGGTGGCGGCACGGCTCCAGGAGCTGCTCGACGGCACGCGCGTCACCTTCGTGCCGGCAACCGTCGGCGCGGACGCCGCGAAGGCCGTGCAGGGGCTGCGCAATGGCGACGTTGCGCTGCTCGAGAACACCAGGTTCCACGCCGGCGAGGAGTCGAACGACGCGGCGTTCGCGCAGGAGCTCGCCGCGCTCGGTGATGTGTACGTCAACGACGCGTTCGGGTCCGCGCACCGGGCGCACGCATCCACCGAAGGCGTCGCCCGCGCGCTGCGCCCCGCCGTCGCGGGCCTCCTGATGGAGCGCGAGCTGCGCTACCTCGGCGGCGCGCTCGCCGAGCCCGAGCGCCCGTTCGTCGCGATCATGGGAGGCGCGAAGATCTCGGGGAAGATCGACGTCATCGAGAAGATGCTGCCGAAGGTCGATCACCTCATCATCGGCGGCGCGATGGCGTGCACGTTCTTTCGGGCGGTCGGCATGGAAACCGGCAAGTCGCTGGTGGAGGACAACCGCCTCGTGATGGCCCGCTCGCTCTACTCGCGCGCCGGGGACAAGCTGCTGCTCCCGTCCGATGCGACGGTGGCGCCGGCCATCGACCGCCCCGGTGATGCGCACGCGGTGCCGCGCGACGAGATCCCGGCGAAGGAGGCGATGTTCGACATCGGGCCCGAGAGCGCGGCCGCGTTTGCGAACGTGATCGCCGGGGCGCGCACGATCGTGTGGAACGGTCCGATGGGCGTGTTCGAGACCGCGGGCTTCGACAAGGGCACGCGCGCGGTGGCCGAGGCGATGGCCGCCGCCACCGGGGCTGGTGCCACGACCATCGTGGGGGGCGGGGACTCGGCGGCAGCCGTTGCGGACTTCGGGCTCGCGTCGGCGATGAGCCATGTCTCCACCGGCGGCGGAGCGTCGCTCGAGTTTCTCGAGGGCAAGTCGCTTCCGGGCGTCGTGGCGCTCGACGACCGAGCGTCGTGAGCCGCCCGCCGATGCGGCCGCCCATGCGGCCGCCCATGCGGCCGCCGATCCTGGCGGCGAACTGGAAGATGCACCACGGCCCAACGGCCGCGCGTGCGTTCATCGCCGAGCTGCTCGCGCGCCACACGCCGCGCGCCGACCGGACCATCGTGCTGTTCCCGCCGGCGCTGAGCCTGCACGCCGCCGCCGAGGCCCGGGCGGATCGGACCGACATCCGGCTCGGCGTGCAGAACATCCACTGGGAGTCGAAGGGAGCCTTCACGGGCGAGACCTCTGCCGGCATGGCCCGCGACGCCGGCGCCGAGCTCGCGCTCGTCGGTCACTCGGAACGCCGCCATGTCTTTGGCGAGACCGACGAGGAGACCTCGCGGAAGTGCACGGCTGCGCACGCGGCCGGACTGGTCCCGATGCTCTGTGTGGGCGAGCGGCTCGGGGAACGCGAGGCAGGCGAGACCGAGGCGGTGGTGCTCCGCCAGCTGCGCGCCGGCTTGACTTCCCTCGAGGCAGGAGCGCGCCGGTCGGTGATGATCGCGTACGAGCCGGTGTGGGCGATCGGCACCGGAAAGACCGCGACGCCGGACGATGCGGCGGCGGTCCATGCCGTGATCCGGCAGGAGCTGCAGGTGCTTGCGCCGGAAGGCGGGAGCGAGGTCCCGATCCTCTACGGCGGAAGCGTCAACCCCGGGAATGCTGCGGCCCTGCTCGCGGCACCGGAGGTCGGTGGGCTCCTGGTGGGGGGGGCAAGCCTCGAGGTCGCCGGCTGGCTCGCCATTGCGAGCACTTGACGGCGCAACGTAAGTCCTGTGATATTTAGAGGTTAGCGGGTCTCGCGTGCCCGCTTGTGTCAACGCGCCGGCACGCCAGCGTCCTCATCCCAGCCACCGTTCCGACGATGTTCACCTTCCTGCTCGTCCTGCTCATCATCAACAGCGTGATCCTCGTCGCCGTCATTCTGCTGCAGAGCGGGAAGGGAGGCGGGCTCGCCGCGAGCTTCGGTGGCATGAGCAGCTCGTCTGACTCGCTGTTCGGGACGCGCCAGGCGGGGAACCTGCTCACCAAGACGAGCTGGTGGGGAGGCGGTGTGTTCCTGTTCCTCGCCTTCGTGCTTTCGCTGATGTCGAGCCGCACCCGCCAGCCGCGGTCAGTCCTCGACGATGCCTTCGTCGCCCCGCCAGCTGGGGCGCCGGCGACTCCCAATGCCGTGTCGCCTGCCGTTCCGCTCGAGCCGGCAGTCCCGGCGCCTGGCGGCGCGACGCCGCAGCCATAACGCGGGTGAGCGACTCAGGCCTGACGACAGGGTTCCTCCTCC
>JACDHQ010000229.1 GCA_013820975.1 Gemmatimonadaceae bacterium | reverse complement strand
CGAGTGGACGCGCAAGCTCGTCCACTTCGGGGGCGGTCTCATCGCCGCGTCCTTTCCCTGGCTGTTCACGACGCACTGGACGGTGCTCGCGCTCGGGAGCGCATTCTTCCTCATTCTCTGGGCAACGCGCCGCGTCGGACTGCTGCAGAGCGTGCATGGTGTCGCACGCCGGTCCGAAGGCGGGTTGTACTACCCTGTCGCCGTGTACCTGCTGTTCCTCATCGCGGCGCAGCGGCCGGTGTTCTACCTCATCGCGATCCTCGCGCTGGTGCTGTCCGACACTGTCGCCGCTGTGCTCGGGTCGCAGTACGGCCGAGTGAACTACACGGTGGAGCAGGACCGGCGGACGCTCGAGGGATCGGCGGTCTTCTTCGTCAGCACCTTCCTCGTGGTGCACCTGCCGTTGCTGCTGCTCGGCAACGTGCCGCCGGCACTGAGCGTGCTGGTGGCGTTCCAGATTGCCCTCCTGATGACGCTCTTCGAGGGGATCAGCCTCCGCGGCAACGACAACCTGGTCGTGCCGCTGATGACGTACTTCCTGCTGCTCAAGCTGACGACGCAGGAGCCGGGGTTCCTGGCCTACCAGATCGCCGCACAGCTCGTGATCATGACGCTCGTCGCCCTGGTGGCGTGGCGCTACCAGTTCCTCACGGCGAGCGGCGCAATGGGATTCATGCTCTTCTTCTATGGCGCGTACAGCCTCGGCGGCGAGGAGTGGACGGTCGCGCCGGCGGTTGCGCTCGTGGCATACACGGCATTCTATCTGGTGCGCTGCCGCCCCCAGGGTGAGGCCGATCCGCGCTATCAGGTGGTGGCTGCGTTCTATGTATCCATCGTGCCCGGCCTGCTCTACATCGCCAACAACACCTTCGAGAAGGTGGTGCGAGTTCCCGGGTTCGGCGAGGGCGACCCATTCTACGCGGCGTTTCTCGGTGCCGTTGCCGCGCAGGTCGCGCTGGTGGTGTACCATACCGACCCGTCGGTGGCGCGAGCCGACCTGCGAGCTGGGCTCGTGCGCCTCGGCGCTCCGGTTGCAGCCTTCCTGCTGATCGTTCCGCTCGGGCTCTTGGTCGGCACAAATCGCGGGACGTCGTCCTTCGTCGCGGCGGGTTCCATCGTGGTGCTCGCGGTGCTGGTGCATGCGCTCGCGAGGCGGTTGCTCCCGCTCGAGCGCCTGCGTGCGCGCGATGGAGGGCCCTGGATGCTGCGCGTGCAGACGGTGAGTGTCGCGCTGGCGACGGCGCTCGTGCTGCCGTGGGCGGTACGCGCCTGAGGCGTCCGCCCGCGGCTACCGCCCAGTCTTTCGCTTCAGCATCGCGCGCAACGTCTCGAGGTCGGTCTTGGACGCGTGCCGCGGATCGCGCGGGATCCTCTGCAGCACGCGAACCTCGTCCACCGGCCACGGTGCGACCGCTGCCGTCGCCTCGCGCGTGAGTCGTTCCGCGTCGGCCGGATCGCCCTCGACGCACAACACGGCCTTCGGCTCGCCCATCGATGCCGGCATCGCGACATAGGCGGCGTGCGCGATGCCCTTCACCGCCAGTGACCTCACCTCGGCGGGCAGCGGCCACCAGGTACGACCGTCGCGGACATGGCGTTCCCTCACCCGCCCCAGCAGCCAGATTCGCCCTTCCCTGTCGAGGCGCGCCGCGTCGCCTGTGCGATGCCACACGATGTCGCCGTCGCGAATCTTGTTGCGTCGCTCGGCCTCAGGATCTCCGATGTACCCCCGCAACACGTGGTCGCCGGCCACGACGATTTCGCCGGCGTCGCCAGCAGCGACTTCCCACTCCACCCAGCCGGCAGCACCGAGCGCAATCGGCTCGTCCGTCGGCCGTATCAGCTTGAGCTTCACCTGGGCCACCGGCACGCCGACGCAGACGCCTTCGCCATCATTTGCCGCATCGACCATCGCGCCGGCGGTGATGCCCGAGATCGGCTCCGCCTCGGTGCTGCCGTACACGATGTGCGCGGTCCCCTTCACCACGTCGCGAAGGCGCGCCGCCAGTGGCGGGAGCACGGGTGCGCCGCCTGTGAACACGGCGCGCAGCGGCAGCTGGCGGTCGCTCATCTCGCACCACTCCGCGAGGCGCTCGTAGAACGCAGGCGAACCGCTCGACGTCGTCACCCCTTCGGTGAGGATCTGGCCGTACACCCGCCGCGGATCGATTTCCGCCGGGCGTCGGGGGTCTGCGTCGGGAATGACGCTCGCGACCCCGGTGGCGAGGTTGTTGAGCACGAAGACTGGCAGCGTTGGCATGTCCACGTCCGCCTCGGTGAGGTGCAGGTGCGCGGCGAGCGCCTCGTGCTGCGCGACGAGGAAGCCGTGCGTGCGTTCTGCTGCCTTCGGGGCGCCCGTGGTGCCGGTCGTGAAGGTGACGAGCGCCGGCGCCGCGGGAGCCACCGCCGTCGCTGGCAGCGCCGCGGCGTCACTGCCGAGGAGCCGCCGGGGTGTGAACGCGAGGGGGATCCGCCGGACGGCGCCGCTCAGCAGGCGGAGAAGCTGCGCCTTGCGGCTGCCGATAAACGCCTTTGGCGATGCCGCGCGCACCGCTGCCTCGAGCCGCCGGCGGTTGGCCCATGCATCGACGAACACGGCGACGGCGCCGGCGTGGAGCACGCCAAGCAGCACCACATACAGCTCCGTGGACATCGGGACGAAGACGAGCACCCGGTCTCCAGGCCCGACTCCGGCCTGTCGCAGCGCGCCACCGACGCGTGTCACCTGCTCGTACAGTTCGCCGAAGGTGAGCCGGGACGATGAATCGGCGATCGCCAGCCGGTCGGGATGCCGCACTGCGCGCTCGGCGAGGCGCGCGGTGATGTTCGCGTCAGCCACTGCCACCGCCGTCGTGCTCGTACAGCACATAGCGGCGGCAGACCTGCGCCGTGTGCGCCGAGATCTTTACCGAGTTGTTGTCCGCATGCATGAGGGCGTGGATGATCGCATCGAGCCCCCTGCTGCGGGCTGCGTCGTGCAGCCGTTCGACGAGGACGGCGCCAAGCCCGATCCCGCGCCATGCAGGATCGGTGGCGAGCGTCTTCACGATCAGGCGGGTCGGCCGCCCGTCGCGAGCCGACAGCGGGTCCACATACGCAAAGACATAGGCGACGAGCTGCCGCTCCGGTCCGCGTGCCAGCAGGACGAGCGCGGGGTCGATCATCGCGCGCATCGGCGTATACAGCGCCCGGAATTCGTCGACGGCGATCGGCGAGTAGTACCGGTTTTCGGGGAACGCGCGAACGCTGAGCGCATGCAGGTCCGCCAGCTCGTCGTCGAAGCGCGCGAGGTCCACAGGCGCGATCGTGATTCCGCGCGCTGCCAGGGCCTCCTCGGCGGCGCGTGCCCTGGGGTTCTCCGTTCCCAGGTCGGTACTGATCCGGCTCTCGTATGATGCGGCCACGTGGAAGCCCGCCGCGGCGAACATCGCCGGATAGCCGCCAGGATTCAGCGGTTCGCCGAGAAAGGGTGGGGCGTCCACGTCTCCTGCCTCAGCGGGGAGCGCCAGGCGATAGCGGTGCCACGTGCTCCCATTCATAGGACCGATCACGCGGACGGCACCCTCAGCGTTCAAGCCGGCGACCACAACGCCCAGCAGGTCGGTTCCCGCCTGCGCGTCGACTGCATCGAAGTGCCCGATGATGCCGCTGCGGCCTGGCGCACCGGTGAGGTCGTCGCGGAAGTACGTGGCCAGCCGTGCGACGAGGCGGTCACCCTGGAATGCGAGTGCCCACGCTGCGTCGGGGGCTGGCGGCTCGCGGTCGGCCGCGGGCCAGTCGGGGGTGGGGAACGCGTCGGGCGGGACGCCCTCGTAATGTTCAATTCGCAATCCTTCCGTCACTGCATACGACTCCCCGATGGGTGCGGACCGAAACACGCGCGAGGTGCCACCGCTTCGCACCGTCCCGCGCAGGTGCAGCGAAGTGCCCAGCAGCACCGGCAGCAGCACGAGATCGGCAATGAGCGCTCCCACGACCGCGAGCGCCGCGACGAGCCCGAAGTACGCGATCGCCTTCGTGCCCGCTGCGGTCATCACTGCGAAGCCCACCCCCAGCACGAGCGAGGTGAGCACGAGACTGCGGCCGGCATGGCGCACGCTTGCAGCCGCGGCGTCTTCCGGACTGCGCCCCTCCTCCCGCTCGTGGCCGTACCGGTGCAGGAAGTGGATCGTGTCGTCCACCACGATGCCGAGGACGATCGCACCCACCGTCGCCGTCGCGATGTCGAGCGGAATGCCGGCCCAGCCCATGACGCCGAACACGACGAGGAGCGGCAGCAGGTTCACCGGCATCGCCGCGAGGAGTCCGCGGCGCCCGCGCACGAGCAGCGCCAGCATCGCGAATACCACCACGAATGCCACGGCGAGGCCGGTCACGGTGCTCTGCACCACGTAGTCGGTGATGCGCACGTAGAGCGGGAGGTACCCTGTGGCCTCGACGACGTCGTCGCGGCCGAACACGTCGCGGCCGGCGCGCTCCATCTCGTCGGCGGTGCGGGCCAGCCCGCGGGCCGACGTCATCGGCACGTATGCCGTGATGCGGGTGCTCCGCCCATCGGCCGACCGGTAGCTGTCGTGCACCGCGGCTGGCGCCGCCGCGCCGAGGTCGCCCGCCGTGAACGTTCGCGCGACGCCGGGTAGGGCTTCGACGCGCGCGCGCCACGCGCCCAGCCGCGCCGCAAACTGCGCCGTGTCGGCTCCATCCCGTGTCACCCGCAGCTCGAGCGGTGTGTAGGCGCCGAGCCGCTGCTCGAGCCAGTCGCTGTCCCGCCGCAACGCGTGCCCGTCCGGGAGGAGGCCGATGGTATCGGTGTCGGCCTCGAGGCGCAGCGCCCCTGCAC
>JACDHQ010000228.1 GCA_013820975.1 Gemmatimonadaceae bacterium | reverse complement strand
ATCCCTCATCCCTCATCCCGAACGCGTCTACCCGAGCACCCCTTCCAGCACCCCCATCCCTTCCCGCAGCTCCTCGCGCGTCGCCACGAGCGGCGGCAGCAGGCGCACGGTGTACTCTCCCGCGCTCGTCACCAGCAGCCCCGCCTCGAGCGCCCGGGCGATCACCGGTGCCGCCGGCTGCATCACGTCGAGCCCCCACATCATCCCGATCCCGCGCGCCTGACGGATCCGCCCCGTGCGCGCGCCGATTGCTGCGATTTCCTCGCCCATCCACGCCCCGTTCGCCGTGACCGCCTCGAGCAGCGCCGGGTCGGCCAGCCGCTCGCACACCGCGAGCGCCACCGACGCCACGAAGGGACCGCCGCCGAAGGTCGTGCCATGGTCACCCGGCTGGATCGTCTCCGCGATCTCGTTGGTCATCAGCACCGCGCCCATCGGCAGCCCGCCGGCCAGCGGCTTGGCGAGCGTCAGCATGTCGGGCACGACGCCACTCTGCTCGTACGCAAACAGCGTCCCAGTGCGCCCGAGCCCGCACTGGATCTCATCGAACACCAGCGCGATCTGCCGCTCCCACGTCAGCGCCCGCAGCTCGCGCAGGAAGCCCGGGTCGAGCACGCGCACCCCGCCCTCCCCCTGCACCGGCTCCACGATCAGCGCTGCCACGGTGTCGGCATCGAGCATCGCCGAGAGCTCGCCCAGATCCCGCTCGCTCACCGACACGCCAGGGGCCAGCGGCCGGAACGGATGCCGGTACGCCGGCCGGTCGGTCGCCGCGAGCGTCGCGAACAGCCGCCCGTGAAACGCGCCGCGGAGCGAGATGATCTCGTGCTTCGTCCCCGACCCGATGCCACGCGCCCAGCGGCGCGCGAACTTGAACGCGCCCTCGTTGGCCTCCGCGCCCGAGTTGCAGAAGAACACCTTGTCGGCAAACGAGTGGCCGGTGAGCCAGCTCGCCAGCCGCTCGCCCGGCGCCGTGGTGTACAGGTTCGACACGTGCACGAGCTCGTCCGCCGCGGCATGCATCGCCGCGCGAATCGTCGCATCGCCGTAGCCGAGCGCGTTCACGGCGATGCCGCTCACGAAGTCGAGGTAGCGGCGGCCGTCGCTGCCGTGGAGGTACACCCCTTCCCCGCCGACGAACTCCACCGGCGCACGCTTGTACGTCCCCAGGATCGCACTCCCGGCCGCGGTGGCGGGGGTGTCGGGCACGAGCGTCGGGCGCGGCATTACCGCCGCTGCAGCTTGGGTCACGGCGTCGGTTTCCACGGACTTGATGGTGAACGGCGGAGTGGTGAACCTGGGAATGGCCATCGTCAGCTGCTCCATGCGGGTGGGTGTGCCCGCGACACCACGGTGCCACGATCGAGATCGGCGATCGCGGCAAGGTTTCCAATGCGAACCCGGGGCACGCCTCCGTCCAGCGCAGCCACCGCAGCGTCCAGCTTCGCCGCCATCCCACCAGCGGCCGTCCCATCGGCAACCAGCGCCGCCACATCCTCGGGCGCGATCCACGGGAGCAGCGCCCCCTTGGCCATCACCCCTTCCACGTCGGACACGAGCACCAGCTCCTGCGCGTCCACCGCCACCGCGAGCGCCGCGGCGGCATCGTCACCGTTGACGTTCAGCGCCGCCGTCGCCGGCGAGTCGCCATCCAGGTCGCGGCTCACCGGCGACACCACCGGCAGGTAGCCGCCACCGAGAATGAACTCGAGGAAGTCGGCGTTGACGACCGTGGGCGACCCCACCCGACCCATCGCCTGATCGGTCACCGTTGCACCGAGCAGCCCCGCGTCCTCCCCCGACAGTCCGACCGCACGCGCACCCGCCATCACCAGCGCCGCGACGAGCCGCTTGTTCGCGCTCCCCGACAACGCCATCCGCAGGTGATCGACGTCGCTCGCCGCGGTAACGCGCCGTCCGCCCACGAACACCGGCTCGACGCCGAAGGCCCGCTGCAGTGCGCTCACCTCATCGCCGCCGCCGTGCACCACGACCACCGACCCCGGCGCTTCCGCCCAGAGGGCGGTGAGCACGGACGCGAGCTGCGGATGCGACTGCGCACGGCCGCCCACCTTGATCACGCGCACGCTGCGCTTCACCGACGGCGTGCTCATGACGGAAGCCCCATCGGCTCGTCGAGGCCGAGCATCAGGTTGGCGTTCTGCATCGCCTGGCCCGCTGCGCCCTTCAGGAGATTGTCGATCGCCGAGAAGAGCAGGAGCGTCGGCTGCGTGACGTCCTGCGCGGCGACGGCGAAGAGCCGCGCCACGTTGCGGTGGTTGACGTCGCGCAACGCCGGCGGCTCGTCGGCCAGCTCGATGAAGGGCTCGCCGGCGTACTCCTCGCGCCACACCGACATCGGGTCCGCAAGCGGTCGGGTGAGGGGCAGCGCGATCGTCGCAAGAATTCCGCGGGCCGTCGGCAGCAGGTGCGGCGTGAAGAGCAGGTCGATCCCCTCGCCGCCCGCCGCGCCGACCGCCGCGCGCATCTCGAGCAGGTGCCGGTGCACGTTGCCCACGCCGTACGCACGGAAGTCTCCCGCGACCTCGGCAAAGAGCAGCTCGCGCTTGGGGTTGTTGCCCGCCCCGGTGACGCCGCTCGCCGCGTTGATCACCACCTGCCGGTCGCTCGCGACGAGGCCACGGCGCACGAAGGGCAGCACCGCCAGCAGCACCGCCGTCGCATAGCACCCGGGATTCGCCACCACCTCGGCGCCCTGCACCGCGCCACGTGCCAGCTCGGTCAATCCATATGGTGCATCGATCGTGAGATCGGGGGATGCCGCGCCCGGTCGCAGGTCCGACGACAGGTCGACCACGCGCGAGCCCGCCGTGCGCGTGCGCGCGACCCACGTGGCGCTCGCCCCATGCGGCAGCGCGCTGAACACGAGCTCCGCCGACTCGAGGCGTGCATCGTCAGGCGCGACGAAGGTCACCGGCCGTCCGCCGAGGCGCGCGGTCGTGCCGCGCTGGTCGTTCGCCGTGGCGAAGGCCAGCTCGAGCCCTGGATGGTTGGCAAGGAGTGCACAGAGCTCGCGGCCGGCATAGCCGCTCGCCCCGAGCACTCCGACGGGGATCTTTTTCACGAGTGAATGTATAATCATGCACCGATTCTGCGTCAATGTCTGCATATGCACTTCCATTATGCAGCCGGGGGTGGTAACCTCTCCGCTGACCAACTTCGGGAGCCGCCGTGAGCAAGCCAGAGCGTCAGTCCGCCATCCTGGAGCTGGTTCGCAGCCGGGCGATCTCGAGCCAGGAGGACCTGAGGGTTCTGCTCGCCGCGCTGGGCGTAGAGGTCACCCAGGCGACACTATCGCGCGACCTTCGCGACCTTGGCCTCGCCCGCGTCACCACCGAAGACGGTATCCGCTACGTCATCCCCGAGTCGCTCGGCGAAGATGACGTCCCGTCGCTGGAAATCCTTCTGCCGCAACTCTTTGCGTCCGTCGATGGCGTCAACGAGCTGGCCGTCCTCCGCACCCGCCCCAGCGGCGCCCAGCCCATCGCCGAAGCCATCGACCACGCCGCCTGGCCCGAGATCCTCGGCACCATCGGCGGCGAGAACACGGTGCTCATCATCTGCCGGTCGGGAGAGGCACGGCAGGCCATCATAGCGCGGCTGAGGGGGCTGGCTGGGAAATAGATGAGCAGATGCGAGATGCGAGATGCGAGACCAAAGGCGGGTAATTGGGGTCAGAGTCGGGGTAATTGGGGTCAGAGTCGGAAGTCGTTGGGGGGTAATTGGGGTCAGAGTCGGAAGTCGTTGGTAATTGGGGTCAGAGTCGGAAGTCGTTTGATACACGCCGGTATGAAAATCCTTCTGACTCTGACCCCATTCGCACTGACCCCATTCGCACGGAATCCTCCCGCACCCCTCATCTCTCATCCCTAATCCAGAACCTGCATTGACATGCGCCTCCAACGCATTATTATGCATACTATCTGCATACTAATACGCCATCGGAGCCTGCAATGCCCAAGACCATCGTCCTCGCCTACTCGGGCGGTCTCGACACCTCCATCATCGTCCCCTGGCTCAAGGAGCAGCACCCCGGCGCCCGCGTCATCTGCGTCGCCGGCGATGTAGGGCAGGGGATGGGCGAGCTTGCCGGCGTCCGCGAGAAGGCATTGGCCTCCGGCGCCGACGAGTGCTACGTCGAGGACCTCCGCGAGGAGCTCGTCCGCGACTTCATCTTCCCCATGGTTCGCGCGGGCGCGATCTATAACCGCAAGTACCTCCTCGGCACCTCCATCGCCCGGCCGCTCATCGCCAGGAAGCAGGTCGAGGTCGCAAAGGCCGTCGGCGCCGATGCGCTCGCGCACGGCTGCACCGGCAAGGGGAACGACCAGGTGCGCTTCGAGCTCACCTACGCGTCGTTCGCCCCGGACCTCCCCGTCATCGCCCCCTGGCGCGAATGGGACATCCGCAGCCGCGAGGACGCGATCGACTACGCAAAGGCGCACAACGTCCCGATCGTCGCCACGAAGGAAAAGATCTACTCCCGCGACGCCAACCTCTGGCACCTCTCCCACGAGGGGGGCGTGCTCGAGGACCCCAACGCCGAGCCGCCGAAGGACCTCTTCGTCCTCACGGTGGATCCGCAGGATGCGCCCGACACCCCCGAGTCGGTCACGATCCTCTTCGAGGAGGGCACGCCGGTCGCCGTCAATGGCAAGGTGCTCTCGCCGGCGTCGCTGATCGCGGAGCTCAACGCCATCGGCGCACGCCATGGCGTGGGGCGGATCGACCTCGTCGAGGACCGGATGGTCGGCATGAAGTCGCGCGGCGTGTACGAGACGCCGGGCGGGACGCTGCTCTACGCCGCACACTCGGAACTC
>JACDHQ010000227.1 GCA_013820975.1 Gemmatimonadaceae bacterium | reverse complement strand
GTCTACACCTTCGCAGACGTGCGGCCGGGAACGTATACGCTGGCGGTAACGCCACCGACCGGATTCACGATCGGCGCCACCGGCACGGCGTCCGTCACGGTAGCAAGCGGAGCAGAGGCAAATGCTTCCGCATTCGTTCTCAACCTCGTGATTCCCAGCGGCAGTATCAGAGGCACCGTCACCGACATCGGCGGCGCCGGCGTGGCGAACGCCGTCATTGCGTTGAACGGGAACGCGCAGGCCGCTCGAACCGTGAACAGCGGCGCCAACGGCGTCTACACTTTCGCGAACGTGCCCCCCGGAACGTATGCGCTGACGGTTACGCCACCGCCCGGATTCATCCTCGGTGCGGCGGGCACGGCCTCCGTCACGGTAGCAAGCGGAGCGCAGTCAAATGCTTCCGGATTTGTAGTCACCCGCACGCCGGTCGATCCCGGCGGATGGGGGATCCGCGCCAATCTGCTCGTACCAAACTCCGAGTTTGCCCTCGCCGAATCGAACGGCAAGCTCTACGTCATTGGCGGTTACCCCCCCTTCCCGGCAGACGTCCCGCACGGTGCAGATCTACGACATCGCGAGCGACCTGTGGCAGCTCGGACCGGAGCTCCCGCAGCCCAACAACCACGGGATGGCGGCCGGCGTCAATGGAAAGATCTACCTGATCGGCGGCCAGCTCACGGACGATCAACAGGGCGCCTCGGCTGTCAATACTGTGTACGAGCTGGATCCCGCGGTGGGTGCATGGGTCGAGAAGGCGCAAATGCGCACGGCGCGCAGCGGCGGGGTGGCCGTCGCGCACGCCGGCAAGATCTACGTCGCCGGGGGACGCGTGCCGCGCGGAAGCGACTTCGCTGTCTACGACCCGGCGGCCGATCAGTGGGAGGTGCTGCCGGATCTGCCCAGCCAGCGGAATCACATCAGCGGTGCGGCGGTCAACGGCCGCATTCACATTGTCGGTGGGCGTCTCGGCAACGGCTTGTCGCCCCTGAAAACGGATGCGCACGAAGTCTTCGATCCGCAAACGCGGACCTGGACGACCGCAGCCCCCATGCTGCGCGGCCGCAGCGGGATGAACGGGGTCATGGCCCGGGGCTGCTTCCACGTCTGGGGCGGCGAGGCACCGACCGGCATGACTCCCGACCATGACTACTACGATCCTCGGACCGATCAGTGGTCGAGCCTGCGCGACATGCCCATTCCCGTTCACGGTGTCGTCGGGTCAGCCTTCGTCGACGGTCTGATCTGGGTAACCGGCGGCGGCACCCAGATCGGCGGCAGCTTCGGCAGCCTGTACAACCAGACCTACCTTCCGGCCGTGAACTGCGATTGACGCGGATCGTTGCGAGACGGGTGGCGGCCTTCTTCCTCGACGACCTGCCCCCGCCCGCGGGCGCCGGAGGCCGCGGCGGACCGCGTTGAGGGACGCGGCAGGAGATCGGCTCATGTTGCGCAAGCATGCACGAGTGGCAGCGATCGCCGCCGCGTGCAGCGCCCTGTGCGCCATGTCCACACCGGCGGCGGCACAGCAGGAACATCACGGCGTTACGGCCGGCACCGCGCAGGTGGTGGTGATGGGAACAGCCTACTGCGCGGAAGGCACGCCGTTGAGCGGTGCCATCGTACAGCTCTTCCACGGTCCCGCCGCTGGCCGTCATCTCGTGGCGACGTCGGTAACCGACGCCACCGGCCGCTTCGCCGTCCGCACCGGCGGCGGCACGTACACTCTGGAGATCAGCTACCCGGGGCATGAGCCGCACCGCCAGCAGGTGACCCTGGCCACGGCCCCCCTCAATGTGGGCGCCGTGCGCCTCCAGTTCCGCCCACTGAAGCTGGACGCGATGACGACAAGCGCGGAACGCGACGCGGTCCAGCTTCGCAGCGGCGCCACCGTCGTGGGCGCGCGCGCGTCTGCCGCGGCGGGCGGCAGCATCGCAGACCTCCTGCGCACCGTGCCTGGCGTCGAGCTGGATGCGTACGGGCGTATCAGCATGCGCGGCAGCACCAGCGTGCTCGTACTGATGAACGGGCGTCGCATCCCGCTTACCGGTGACGCCCTCGTCGCATTTCTCCGCCAGATGCCGGCAACGGCGTTGGAGCGCATCGAGGCAGGCACCGCCGCGTCCGCGCGGCAAGATGCAAACGGCGCCGCCGGTGTAGTGAACCTGGTCTTCCGGGATGACGCCGCACGGCGCACCGGCATGCGCTCACTGGCGGGCTCGATGGCGACGGAGGATCACTACATGGGCTCCGCCGCCGCCACCGGCAATGTGGGTGACATTCTGAATTGGGATGCGATCTACTCCTTGTCCGGCATGCGTCCGCGGACGGACTCGAAGACGGCGCGCTGGAGCCTTGTTCCCGGCGACCTCCCTCTCCAGACGGATCAGGACAGCCGCGCACGTGAGAAGCACCGCCTGCACTCCATTCTGGCGGGCGCAGCCGCGACGCCGACACCAAACACGTCCCTTGCGCTGCGCGGCGCATACTCCTGGATGGAAGGCGCAAACCAAAACAGCACTGCGTTCGTTTACACGGATGCGGCGGGCAACATGGGGACGAGCTCGACCAGCAGCATGCTGGAGCACGTGATCCCGTCGGCTGAGTTGAGCGCCGTCGCGAGCGTGGATCGAGGAGGCGTCCGTTTCACTTCCGAAGCGCGCACCAGCTTTGTGGAAGAGGATTTCCGCGGCGACTACTACGATGAGGTTGCAGGCTACCGCTACACGACCACCGGCATGGCCTCGCGGCAGCGTGAACACGTCCTCCGGAACGACCTCGGCATGCGCTTCTCCGGCATCAGCGTGGACGTGGGACAGGAATCGCAGTTCCGCACCACCACTGCCGCGCACAATGCGACCCACTTTGGCGCGACCGTGTCGCAGGCCTACCGCTACGAGACGGAGGTGCACGCCGGCTACCTCGCCGCGCACCGCTCCACTGGCGGCGTGCGTGCGGAGGCGGGGATGCGCGTCGAGGCGGACCGGACCTGGATCCAGCTCGGGGCCGCCAGGGCACGGACAGCCGTGCGCTTCTTCCCCAGCATCAGCGGCGAATGGACCGACGCGCGTCGCGCTCTCCTGTATCGACTCGCGTACGGCCGCCGCATCAGCCGGCCGGGGCCGGAGATGCTGAACCCGTTCTCCATGGATGAGGACGACACGAACGAGTACATCGGCAACCCGTCGCTGCTGCCGGAGGTCTCGGACCAGGTGGAATTCGGCATGGAACGGCACGGCTCGCGGTTGACGCTGCAGCTGACGCCGTTTCTTCGCTGGACACGGGACCCGATCCGCCCGATCAAAGCAGCGACGGCGAGAGGCGGCTCGACAACCACTCTGGAGAATCTGATCCGGATGCGAGCCTTCGGCGCAGACGGCAGCGTGCGCGCACGACCGACGGATCGCACCGTCGTAACGCTGGTGGCTAGCGTCGCCCACATGGAGACGACGGCCGACGTGTTCAGCAGGAGCGGCGTGTACGCCACGGCGCGGCTCACCGTCGATCTCCGGGTGGCTGAGAACACCACGGCGCAACTATACGCATACCGCCGGAGCGCACAGGCCATCGAACAGGGCGAGATCCTGCCGGCGTTCACCAGCGACCTTGCGCTGACGCAGCGGCTCGCCGGCGACCGGGCGCGCGTGACGCTGCGCCTCAACGACCCGTTTCGCAGCGACCGCCTCGACTTCCGCATCGCCGACGCAGCATTCACGGAGGCGACCCGCCGGCGCACCGCGCGCCCGCTGCTTTCGCTGTTCGCGTCCTACGCGGTGGGTGGCGCGCCGCGTGAAGATGCACCGGTCCGGCCGGAGGGTCCCGCCCGGATCTTCTGATGCAGTGAAGTGACCGTCGGCGGGCCATGTCCCGAAACTCCACGAGGAGAAGTTCATGCGGTTCTCGACATCGTTCCCTACGCTCGCGATAGCTCTGGTAGCATCGATTTTTGCGGCCGCTTGCGGGGAGAGTGACCCTGTTCGCCCAACCGCGACTGCGACCGCGACCGTGTCCGGCGTCGTAAAAGACGCCACCGGAGCTGTCATTGAAGGCGCATCGGTGAGAATCGGAAGCGTAACCGTGACAACCGGCGCAGACGGACGATTCGAGTTTCAGAATCTGCCGGTTGGCAGCGCAACGATCATTACGAGCGCTCCGAGCTTCGATTCGCGGTCGGAGAGCGTCAGTCTGGTTGCGGGGGCGAACGTCCACGAGGTCGTGCTGGAGCACCAGACGCTTTTCACGTACGGGAGCGTCGTCGCGCACCTGCCCCTGGGCAGACCTGAGTACAAGGCGGCGATCGTCTTCCTGCCTGGCCTGAGAGACCCTGCTACCGGCAATCCTCTGGACTCGCGTCCGCTTGTGCGTGGCACCTCGGAGGTGGCATGCAGTATCTGGTGTCGCCCGGACGAGAGAACGGAGGTTAGGAGGCGCGCGCTCGAGCTCGCCGGCGGAAACGTGGCGCTCATTGGTACATCGACCCTGGTCGATGAGCCCGCAAGCTACGAAACGCTGCTTCAGGCACTCTCCGACTTCGGCACGCAAACCCTTCATCCCGAGCTGGCAGACATTCCCATCTTTTTTGTCGGACACTCGATGGGGGGATGCACCGCGTACGGGTTCACCCGCGTCCACGGCGCCCGGGTGGCCGGTTTCATGACCATGAAGGGCGCCTGCCACAACACTGGCCCCTCCGCGGAAGCGGCCGCAGTTCCGGGATACTTCCTGATCGGAGGGTTGGATCTGCAGGTGCGGAGACAGAACATCACGGCCGTTTTCGAAGGCGGACGAGCCGCCGGCGCGCCCTGGGCGGTTTTGATCGACGCCTTGGGTCACGAACCAATTGCCGACTTCGACC
>JACDHQ010000226.1 GCA_013820975.1 Gemmatimonadaceae bacterium | reverse complement strand
GCCATGCCGTTCGCCCGCGCAGTCTGCTCCACCCTCGCACTCGTCCTTTTCGTCGGCGCATGCTCCGGTAACGACGACGCAGCCGATGCCGTGGCTCGCGACACCACCATCTCGTCCGCCCCGGCGCCAATGGCGGCCTCCAACGCCAACCGGCTCACGTTCACCGCGGTCGGCAGCTCGGCCCTCACCGGCGACATCAGCGTCGAGGAGGAGAATGGCGGCACCGAGATCGACGTGACGATCCGGAATTCGACGGACGGGGCCGTGCACAAGGGATACGTGCATTCCGGCACCTGCGCCTCGATCGGCGCCGTCGTGGCGCCGCTCAACGACATCCGGATCGACGGTGACCGGGACGGCGATTCCGAGACGCAACTGCAGCTTCCGATGGCCACCGTGATGAACGGGCAGCACACCGTCGTGTATCACGAGGCCGGCGGCAATCCGGGGGCACCTGCGGTCTGCGTCGCCATCCCGGCGCACATGTAACTGATCGTCATCGGGCGGCGGGCAGGAACGCCGCCGCCCCCACGAGGCCGGCTGTCAGGGGTTGGGGTGCTGAGATGCGCCACGCCATCCGCAACCGGGTGCGCGCCCTCGCCTGACCGCGTGCGGCGCGGCCGAACCAGGCCATGAAACACTGCGAGCGGCAACATCCGTTGCGGCTCGCAGCGTACCAGCCGGTTCCGCCCCAGCGTTTACGGAGCCCGGCGACTTCCTCCGGCACTGGCGGCGATGGATGCATCACTCGCCCCAGCCGCCAGCTGCCCTTCGACGACGCCGGTCGCACGCTCCGGACTGTCGCCACGTCCTACCATGGCCGCCAGGGTGGTGAGTGCGACTACCAGCGGGCGATCGGCCGGCGCACGGCGAACGACGCTCGCGACCTGCGCCTCCGACGCGCCGTAGCCGAGGGCGTCGGCTGCCGAGATGATCTCGGCCTCGCTGGCCCACCGCGACTGCCGCGCGAAGGTGCGCTGCGCCGTACGGAGGTCGGTCTCGGTGCTCTCGAGGATGGAATGAATGCGCGACTCACTGGCAAGGCGGGCCTCACCGTCGGCGGCCCGCGACCGCATCGGTGCTGCAGGCACTCCGCGCTCAGCGGCGGAGGCGATGCGGGCGTCGATACGCGCCCATGCGGCGGCCGAGAGGCGCGGCTGCTCGGGGGCGAGGGCATTCGATCGTACTGCTCCGGCAAGCGACACCGACTGGGCCGCAAGGGCTGCCGGAGAGGAGATCAGGATCAGAGCGAGCAGAATCTTCTGCATGCTTCCTCCAAGTGGTTGGACCTGCCACACCCGTGGGTGCGTGCCAGACGCTACCGTGTTCGGTGGGGGATTGCCGACTGGGGGGTCACAGCGCCGTGGTGGGGTTCGTCACGTTGAACTGCGGGCTCCCAGCGTGGCCGCCGCCCAGTCCCTTACCGGCGCGGGATGATGAGGTCCAGCAGCACCGGCCGGTGATCGGACGCCGTCGTCACCGGGACGACGGCACGCGCGACGCGAATGTCGTCCGACACGAGCACATAGTCGATCCGCCGTGACGGCGCGGTGGACGGCATCGTGAATCCCGGATCGGCGCCGCGCGGCCATGCATCACGGAAGCGCGCGAACAGGGGTGCGATCTCCGGCGCATCGGGCGCGGCGTTGAGGTCGCCGAAGACGATCATCGGCCCGTTCCAGATGCCGATGATGTCGAGCATCTCCGCGACCTGCCGCCGGCGCACCTCGGGATCGGGCCGGTAGTCGAGGTGGGTATTGAACACTCGCACCGGTTGGCCGCGCACGTCGATGATGGCCTCGAGGAGCCCCGGCTGCGGACGTGGAGGCGCACTCGGCTCCTGCGTCGAGTGGCGCGTTTGCGGGTGATTGCTGAAGCGGATGATCGGATGCCGGCTCAGGATGGCGACGCCGAACTGGCGCGCCGGACGCGCCATGGCGGAGTCGGGAATGTCGTAGATCGGGGCGAACCGCACGTGCATCCCGAGCGCCTCGGCGATCACGGCGGCCTGGTCGGCGAACTCGCTGCGCGAGCTCCAGCGGACGTCCACTTCCTGCAGGGCGACGATGTCCGGGCCGATCGCCCGGATTGCGCCAGTGATCCCGGCCAGGTTCGTCCCGCCGCCGCCGTACTGGATGTTGTACGTCATCACGGTGATGCGGTCACCAGGATCCGCAGGGTCCCCGCGTCGCGCCGGGAAGCATCCCGTGACGGTGACGAGGACCAGCAGCATCAGCGTGCGCACAATGGTCATGAATCGTGGAGTTCGATTGCCGTTGCAGCAGCATGCCGCCCCGGTGAGGTGACGTGCATCATCATCGGTGCGTGACGGACATCGCGATTGAACGACCGCGTGGAGGCCTCAGCGGGTATTGCATCGCACGGTACCATCACAGCCGCAATCCCCGCACCACCCGCACGCCGTCAGTCCAGTCCCAGCATCCGCAGCACCGCCAGCGCATTGGCCGTTGTGGCAGGGCCGTCCCTCGCCGTGTAGTCGAAATCCATCCGGAACTCGCCGCCTCCGGCGGAGATCGTCTCGCGGAAGTGCAGTTCACGGTCGCCCGCAGCCGCGATGGCGGGATCGTGAGTCGTCACCAGCCCCGATGCCCCCGCGGCGGTCAGGCGGCGCAGCACCAGGCGCGTGGCCTCGCGACGATCGTGCGCATTGGTGCCGTGCAGGATCTCGTCGAGCAGGAAAAGGACCGGCGCCTGGTTGGCTCCTGACTCCTCGGCCTCGGCGACGATCGCACGCAGCCGCATCGCCTCGGCCATGAAGAGCGAGACGCCGCCGCCGAGATCGTCCTCGATCCGGACACTCGTTCGCACACGGCAGCGCCGGACCTGCGTCGAGCCTGCGCATGCCGGCCCGCCCGCCTGGGCGAGCAGCGTGTTCAACCCGGCGGCCCTGAGATAGGTCGTCTTGCCCGCCATGTTGGAGCCGCTCACCACGGAAACTGCACCGCGCCCGTCGAGTCGAAGGTCATTCGCAACGAGGCGTTCCGGCGCGAGCAGCGGATGGCCGAGTGCGCGAGCGTCGAGTGGCGATGCGTCGTCCGCCTCGTGCACGGTGGCCAGGCACCAGCGGGGGTGGTCGAACCCGAGGGTTGCCAGGGCAGCGAGGGCTTCTGCGTCGGCGGAACTGTCGAGCCACTGCGCGGCGTGCCCGAGGTGGCGCGCGCGCCACCGCCGGACGCCACGCCAGATGTAGACGTCGAGTCCGACCGACGCGTTGAGCAGCCAGTGGGCGAGCGGCGTGTAGCGGATGTTGTTCCAGTCGAGCAGCCGCCGCAGGTCCGCGAGCGCCGCCACCGCCCCGTCGCGTCGCAACTCCGCCTGCACCTCGCCGAAACGCCCCGGTACGTCGGCCATCGCCGTGACACGCGACATGACCCCGATCGCATCCTCGAGCTGGGCGATCGCATCGCCAACGCCGTGCAACTCGGCATTCACCCGGCGGCGCGCCACGATGGAGATCGTGACCTGCACTGCGATGACGAGCGTCGCCGCACCGGCGGCCGTGGGGGCAGCCGCCAGGATGCCGATGATCACCGCAGCAGCCAGCGCCGAAGTCGCGGCGAGCATCGTCGGCACCGCAGTGCCAACGTGCCCCGAGCTGCACCCCAGCCAGGCGGTGAAGTGCGCGACGCCCCGCCCGAGGATGCGCTGGTGGCCGTGAGCGGCGGCCGCGAACCTGAGCAGGTCGTCGGCCTTGGTGCGAAGCGCAGCAACGGAGGCCGCGCGCGCGGCGATCACGGAGATCGCCGGAGGATCGGAAACCAGCCACTGCACCGCGCGGGCGCTGCCGAGTGCCGGAGTCGTCATGTCGACGAGGCGGTGCAGCGAGATGTCGCCCGTCACGCCGAGGTCCCGCGCCAGGACCTGCTGCGCGTCGGTGAGCGGGGGCACCCACCGCACGGCGGGCATCGCCGCCCAGTCCCGGGCAATCCTTGCGAGCCCCGCCTCAGCCGCGCCCCGTCGGCGCCGCGCCGTATCATGGAGGGTGCGTGCCCGGCGATGCACGGCGACTAGACCGACGAACGCCAGTGCAAGGACGCTAGCAGTGAGCGCCCACGGGGGGCCACCATCCGGCGACCCACCGACCGCCGTGCCTGCAGCGGCGATGGAGCCTACGGCCGCCGCCAGCCGGGCGAGCGACACCCGTTCGAGAATCCGTGTACGCCTCGCTGTTTCGGCGCCGGCGGATTGCGCGATCTCGGCATAGAACGCAACCGGATCGGAGGGGGTGACATCGTTCATCGCCGCAAGATAGGCGAGTGAACGCAGCAGGGGCCGGGATGCTCACCCGGCCCCTGCTGCAGCTGTTCTCCGCCGCTCGCGGTTACCCGAGCCTGAAGGTGAAGCTCTGCTCGACCAGCTGGCGCACCTTCGTGCCCCGCACCTCGGCGGCGCGAAAGCGCATGCTCCGGAGCGCGTCCTTCACAGCGGCAGTGAATTCGTCATGCGGCGAGTCGAGCACCTTCACCGAGCTCATCTCGACCCGGCCATTCGCGCCGACGATGAACCGCATCATCACGGTGCCGGACACGTTTGCGGCGCGGAGGCGGTCCGGATACTTGAGGTTCGCCGCTCCCTGCTGGCGCACGGCCACGTCCACCTGCTCCTCGCCCCAGGCCGATCCGTCGCCACGGCTCGCACTGACGACGTCACCGGTGGATTGGCTGACTGCGCGACCGGTCCCGCTGGCGCTCCCCGCGCCCGATTTGGCGGCCGACGACGTGCCGGCGATGTCCGACGCGCGCGCGACGACGTCTGTGACGGTCGGGATCGCGTTGAGGTCCGGGGCGCTGATCGACGTCGGCACCGAAATGGGCGCAGTGATCACCGGCACGTTGATCGGCGC
>JACDHQ010000225.1 GCA_013820975.1 Gemmatimonadaceae bacterium | reverse complement strand
ACCGCGACCAGCTGCCCGGGGGCGACGAGGGTTCCCGGCACCACCTGTTCCAGCGCACGCAGTGCAGCCTCGCCGAGGATCAGCGGCAGCGTCTCGCGCACGACGTGCTCGAACTTGTCGGAGCGGCGCGTCCGGGCATCGCGCGTGTCGAAGTGCACGGTGACCGTGTCGCCCGACCGCTCGGCGTACATCCCGTCGCTGAGTGCAGTGCGACCGTGAGGCACCACCGGCGACGCCACCGGAGCCGCCGCGGCGCGGGCTCCACCCGCCTGCTCTGCCGCGAAGCGGGCGCCCGTCCCGCGTGCCTCGGCCGTTGCAACCGCCGTGTCACTGGGGCCCGTGCTGCCGCGGAATGCACTGAACGCAGCCACCGTCCCCAGGACGGTCGCCGCGGCCACGCCCGCATATGCGGCGATCCGCCTCAGCCCTTTCTGGCGGCGCTTGCGAACGACCGCCCGCTCATCGGCACGGCAGTAGAGGCAGACGGTCGTTCCAGGGCGGCGCTCGTGGGCGCAGTCGTTGGCGGGGCGAGGCGTCATCAGCAGGACCGGGCAGGGCGCGGAGTGGGACGGGGCGACTCATCCGGGGACGAGCCATCGGTCTTCGCGCAACCTGCGGCCAGGACCCGGGATAGGCAACCGCGGCTGAAGTATTTCCGCATGAAGGCCGCCCGTTCGTGACGGGGATCACGATTGTGATGCGGGCGCGGTTGCAGTTGGCGGCTGCGACGTCCCCGGCCGGACGTGGCACTGCGCGACCACACGGCGGGGGGCGCTATCTTGCCGTCTGCGCACGGGGACCACGGTTCCGCAGTTGCCCCGACCCCCTCCTCCCCACTCCCTACCGCTGTTCCGTGCGTGTCGTCCTCCAGCGTGTCTCCCGCGCCGAAGTCCGGGTCGGCGGCCAGTCGGTCGGCAGGGTTGCGCGAGGTTACCTGCTGCTCGTCGGCTTCGCCCCCGGCGATGACGAAGCGGCCGCCCACTGGATGGCCGAGAAGGTCGCGGGGCTCCGGCTCTTTCCCGATGCGGACGGTCGGATGAATCGTGGCCTGAGCGACGTCGGCGGGGCTGTCCTCGTCGTCTCCCAGTTCACATTGTATGGCGACGCCAGCCGGGGGCGCCGGCCGAGCTTCGTCGGGGCGGCGCGCCCCGAGGTGGCGATACCGCTGTACGAACGCTTCATTGCGGCACTGCGGGCGCACGACCTCGAGGTAGCGACCGGTGTATTCGGCGCGATGATGGACGTTGAGCTCGTGAACGACGGACCCGTGACCCTCCTGCTCGAGCGATGAACGACATGCCTCCAGACCGTGCCGTGCGCGTCATCCTCGCCTCGGCCTCGCCGCGCCGGCGTGAGCTGATGACGCTCATCGGCATCCCGCACGAGGTCCGTCCGGCGGACATCGACGAATCGTACCTCGCGGGTGAGTCGCCGCATGCGCACGCCGAGCGGCTCGCGCGGGAGAAGGCGCTCGCGATCGCCGCCACGGAACCCGAGGCAGTGACGATCGGCAGCGACACGATCGTCGTCATCGGGGGCAAGGTGCTGGGGAAGCCGCGCGATCGCGACCACGCGCGCAGCATGCTTCGCCAGCTCAGCGGGCGCACGCACGAGGTGATGACAGGGGTCGCCGTCTCGCGCGAAGGGCGTACGGTGTCCGGGGTGGAGACGGTGCGTGTCGCCTTCCGCAAGCTGACGGACCCGGAGATCGATGCCTACATCGACACCGGAGAGCCGATGGACAAGGCGGGTGCGTACGGCATCCAGGGATTCGGGGCCACGATCGTCTCGAAAGTGAACGGCGACTACTTCGCCGTCATGGGGCTTCCGCTGAACCGCCTCGCGAGGCAGCTCGAGACCGTCGGGCTGCGCTATTCGTTCGGCCCGCTCGTCCCCGCGTCGGACGCGTAGGTCGTGCGCCACCGCTCGACGCGGTCCAGCACATCCTGCACGGTGATCCGCTCCATCCGCCCGGGGCGGTTCTCCATCGAGATCGGATAGTCCTCTCCGGGGTCGCCGTAGGCGTCGATCATCAGGTCGTGGAATCGCCGGTACGGGCCGGTGCGCTTCGGGTTGGTGTACCCGAGCAGGCTGATGACGGGACGGCCGAGCGCGACGCTCATGTGCAGGGGTCCGGTATCGGGGGCGAGCACGAGCGCGCTGCCGTCGAGGATCGAGACGAGCTTGCGGAGGCCGCTCCCAAGCGCACTCACCGGCTTGTGGGCGGCGCGGTCCATGATCACCTGTTCCGCATGCAGCTCGCGCGGCGAGCGCCCGCCCACCAGCACCGGCTCGAGCCCGAAGTCGTGACGGAGTGCATCGACGACCTCGGCCCAGCGCTCGGGCATCCAATCCTTTTGCGGCTTGCTCGTGGCGACGACGATCGCCGCAGCTGGGCGCTCGATGGGCGAGAAGAACTCCTGCTGCCATGCGCGCTCGCCGTCCCACGGACCGAGGTTCCACGTCACCGGCTCGTGGCCGATCCCCAGCCAGGTGAGGAACTCGAAGTACTGGTCCTGCACGTGGCGGCCAGCGCTCGCCGGGATCCGATCTGTGGTGAACAGCCAGTTCGCGTCGCGCGCGCGCGCGCGGTCGAAGCCGAGCTTCACTGGGGCACGCGCGAACGACGTGACGATGCCCGCCTTGAAGTAGACCTGCAGCGCGATCACGAGATCGAACGTCCGTGTGGCCAACTCGCGACGGACGTCCGTGAAGGCACGCATGCCACGGCTGCGATCGAAGAGGATGATCTCGTCGACGGCATGGTGGCCACGCACGAGCGTTGCGGGGCCGGGCTGCAGCACCCACGTGACGTGGGAGTGCGGCGACGCGCGCTTGATGGCCTCGAGCACCGGCAGCACATGCACGGCGTCGCCGACGGCGGACATCATGACGATGCAGATGCGGTCGAGCGGGACCCGTGGCGGCGGCGGCATGGCGGAGAATATAGGCGGTCGGCCTGGCTGCTCGCGGCCGGTTCAGCGGTCGCGCGCGCGCGCGTCGCCCGCCGCCTCGGCGTACAGGTGCCAGTAGGTGCGGGCGGCTCGGGCCCAGCTGAATCGGGACGCATGCGCAATCAGCGCGGAGCGCCGGGACGGATTCGACCGATATTCGTCGAGTCCGCGCCGGATCGTCCCGGCCATCGAACTCGCATCGAACGAGTCGAAATACCGCGCCGCATCGCCACCGATCTCGGGGAGGCTCGTGAGTCGCGACGCGAAGACCGGCTTGCCGAGACTCATCGCCTCGACGAGCGGCAGCCCGAAGCCTTCGGAGAGCGAAGGGAAGAGCAGGGCATCGCAATGCTCGTAGAGCCAGCGGCGGTCCCCGTCAGTGACCGCGCCGGGAATGAGCACCCGGTCGCCGACGCCGAGCGCCGCCGCGCGCTGCTCGACCTCGCGAGCGTAGGGATGGTTGGCCGGCCCGGCGAGGACCAGGTGCGAGTCGGGGAACTCGCGCATCACCGGCAGCAGGGTGTGCACGTTCTTCTTCGGGTGGAGTACGCCCATCGCCAGGAAGAACCTTTTTCCGGCGAGGGCGCCCAGCCGCCGGTCTGTCGGCGCACCTGCCGGACCGCTCAGCGTATCCAGCGGGTTGCCGGAATGCACCACGTGCACTGGCCGCCCGCGAAGCTCGAGGTGCTCGCCGACCACGGACGCCGAGTATGCGGAGATCGCGGACACGACCGACGCCCGGTCGACAAGGCGCTGGACGGTCGCAAGCCGGAGGGCCTTGCGCCGCGCGGAATAGTCGGCCCGCTCGAGGAAGTTCAGGTCGTGGATCGTGAGGACGACCGGAACGTCCCGCGGGGGGCGGATCCACGCGTCCTGATGCGTCGCATGCCAGACGTCGGGAGTGGCCGGCGAGCGGAAACGATGCCACCACCGGGTCTCGATGTGGCGCGCACCCTGGCCGAACGTGCCGAGCTGCTTGCGCGGGGCGATGACGGTGACCGTCGCGCCTGCCGGCTGCTCCGCGAGCAATGCAGCGCCGAGCGCGCGGCAGAACTGGCCGAGCCCCGAGGCGGGATTGCGGAGCCGCTCGGCATCGAACACGACGTTCATCGGTGGCTCACCGGGCCGAGTCTCCATCGCCGCGGCCTCCCTGCCGCCGCCGCTCACGCGCCTTGGCGTACTTCACCACCGGATACATCGCCGAGAAAAGCGCCCAGAGGAATCCCGGATAGCCGTTCAGCACGTGCCCCCGCACGAAGTACTGCTGGAAGAAGGTGAGCGGAAAGCGAAAGACGACCTTGGCCACGCCGACATCCGCGTTCCGCGCGGCCAGCTCGCGTGCCGCCGCCGTCGTGTAGCGGTTGAACTTGTCGAAGTAGTCGTCGAGCCCTGCATAGCTGTCGTGCAGCATCTCGCCCTCGAGCCGCCCGACCTGCCCCTCGACGAGGACGCGCTCGTGTACGAGCGCCGGCGTGTATCGGCCATGGTGCCGGTTCCACAACCGGAGCTGCGGTGTCCGGAATTCGCCGCCATGGCGCATCAGCCGCCCGAGGAAGACGAGCGATCGCGGCACCTCGAACGCCACGTGCGGAAGCGTGCCCGCGGCGACCTGCCCGAGCGTCCCCTGAATCTCGCGCGCCAGCTCCGGCGACACGATCTCGTCGGCGTCGATCGCGAGCACCCAGTCGTGGGCGGCCTGCTCAACGGCGAACTGCTTCTGGGCGCTGAACCCGGCGAACGGGTGCACGATGACGCGTGCGCCGTTGGCGCGCGCGATCTCGACGGTGCGATCGGTACTCCCGGAGTCCACGACGATGATCTCGTCGCACCACGCGAGCGCCGCGAGCACGTCGGCGAGGAGTCGCTCGGCGTCGAGGGTGATGAGGACGGCGGACAGCGGCGGTCGCGCC
>JACDHQ010000224.1 GCA_013820975.1 Gemmatimonadaceae bacterium | reverse complement strand
GGGTGGAGGCGGGTATGCGCAACACCACCGATTCATCGGCGGTGACCCGCCACGGTTTCAGTAATCGACAGGTCGTAGGTAGGACTCCCCGATCGCCGTCGCGCTGAGCATCGCCACGGTCGGCAGGCGGCGCTTCCAGTGGGTCGATTCGAGGCGCCGCTTCACCAGGGCTACCTCCGCGGGGTCGAAGCCGCGTTCGATGAGGTCGGCGTCGGTGTAGCCGGACAGCAGCCAGTTCAGGACGACGTCCGCACGGTCATAGCTTATGCCGAAGTCGCCCTCGTCGGTCTGGCCGACGACGAGGTCCGCCGTCGGCGGCTTGTCCACGATGTCCGCCGGCACGCCAAGGTGTCGCGCAAGCGCCCACACCTGGGTCTTGAACAGGTCGCCCAGCGGGTTGATCGGCGGCGAATCGTCGGCGTGCCAGGTGAAGTAGCCAAACAGGCGCTCGGTCTTGTTGCCAGTGCCGAGCGGGATCGCCCGCAGCTTTGCGCTCTGGTCGAAGAGCGCGATCATGCGCATGCGCGCCATCACGTTCCCGCGGCGGGCGCCGTCGGCATCGGGCTCGGTGGCGAGGTAACCATCGACCGCAGCGGAGATGTCGATCGTCATCCCCTGGATGCCGAGCGCGTCTATCACCTGCTGCGCGTGATCGAGGCTCGCCTGGCTCGACGTCCGGTACGGCATGCGGATGCCGTACACGTTCTCCGGTCCGAGCGCGCGAGCAGCGAGATAGGCGGTCACTGCCGAGTCCACGCCGCCAGAGATGCCGATGACGGCGCGACTGAAATCGCGGCGACGCATCTCGTCGCGGAGGAAGACGGTGAGCCATTCCTCGAGCAGCGGACCATCGATCTCGAGGGGGGCTGCGGTGCCGGCGTCGGCTGGGGCGGCGACGACGGGAACGGTACGGTGGGCGGAGGAAGGATCATGGGCGGCATCGGGGGAAGTGGCATCGTGGTGTTCGGGGGCCCCCCCCCGCGCCCCCACCCCGACCGGCGCATCGTCGTATTCCAACTCATGCGGGATGCGCTGCTCCACCCGCTCGAGGGATGCCATGAGGTGCGGCAGCATCGTCTCGAGGTCGGCGACCAGCGGCATGTCGGCGCGCGCGCGCGTCACGTCACGGAGGTCGAGTGTCACCGTCAGCAATGACTCGGCCCAGAGTGGGCCGCGTGCGCGAACATCGCCGCGCGGGCCCCCAACCATCGAGGCGCCGGCGAACTGCTTCCCCGCCTCGCTCCCCGAGAGGTGCGCGAGCACCACGTACACGCCATGCTCGTCGGCGACGTCGCGCGCCAGCCGCTCCCAGCGCGCGCTGCTCGCCGGCCCCGGAACGCCGTCCTCCTTCGGCCACGCGCCCCGCGCTGGCGGCGCGGTCGGCACGAACAGCACCTGCGCCCCGTCGAGCGCCGCGATCGTGGCGCTCATGCTGTGCCACAGGTCCTCGCACACCAGCAGGGCGGCGCGCCCCCACGGCGTGTCGAACGCACGCACGTCACGACCGCGCTCCACGAACCGCTCCTCGTCGAACAACCCGTAGGTCGGGAGGAAGACCTTGCGATGCACGTGGCGGATCGCCGGCGCGTCGCCGCCGAGTGTGACGTACATCGCACTGTTGAAGAGGCGATGGCGCCACACTTCGTAAAAGCCGAGCATGACGTCGAGCGAGCCCGAGCCGCCGGCGTGCGCGAGGTAGCGCTCCTGCAGGTCCGCCGCGAGCTCGCCGGCCGTCAGCGCGACCTCGCGTACGCCGCCCTCGAGGAAGTAGCCGGTCAGCGCCGTCTCCGGCAGGCAGAGCACCGAGGGGCGCGGGTCGAGGGACCCAACCTGCGCGAAGAGGTGTCCGAGCCGCTCCAGGTTGGCCTGGTAGTCGGCCTTCTTCGGCTGGAACTGCGAGATCGCGAGATGGACGAGGGGAGCCATGCGTGAAGGATTAAGCCGGTGGTCGTCCGAAGCTAGATGCCGATCATGATTCGCCCACGCGTCATCGCGGCCGCCGTGCTGCTTGCGGCCGCACCCGCCGCCGCGCCCCTTGCTCCGGGCCTCCTGGCGCCCGCCCCCCTCGCCGCCCAGCAGACGGCGGGCGATCCCACCCGGCTCATCCCCCTCCCGCAGTCGTCGCTCGTCTTCGCCCGCGATGGCTCGCTGATCGGCGAGATCGGCCGCGAGTGGCGCACTGACGTCGCCATCGAGACGCTGCCGCGCTACCTGCCGGCGGCGTTCGTGGCGGTCGAGGACCAGCGCTTCTACCAGCATGACGGCGTGGACCTCATCGGCGTGGCCGGCGCGATCAAGGGCAAGATCCTCGGCGAGGCCCGCGGGGGGGCAAGCACGATCACGCAACAGCTGATCGGCAACATGCATCCGGCGCTCATCGACCGGCGCGACCTCTCGCTCGAGCGGAAGGTCCGCGAGCAGCGGGCGGCGCGCGACATGGAGAAGCGGTACTCGAAGCAGCAGATCCTCGAGGCCTATCTCAACACGATCAGCTTCGGCCGCGGGTGGTTCGGGATCGAGGCCGCGGCGCGCCACTACTTCGGGAAGCCGGCAGCGAAGCTCACCCTTGCCGAGGCGGCTTCGCTGGCCGCGCTCCCGAAGTCACCGGTGCAGCACGACCCGACGCGCTTTCCGGAGCGCAATCGTGAGCGGCGCGACCTGGTGCTGACCCTGATGGAACAGCAGGGGCTGGTGACCCGGGCGATGGCTGCGGAGGCGCGACGCACGCCGGTGACGACGGCACCCCACGCCGGCATGTCGGCGCCGTCGCCGTACTTCGTCGATGCCGTCAAACAGGAGCTCGACCGGCTGCGCATCCCGGTCGCCGGCGGCGGGCTTCGCGTCCACACGACCCTCGATCCCGTGCTGCAGCGCGGCGCGGTGGAGGCGCTCGAGCAGGGGATCAAGGCCGTCGAGGCGCGGCCGGGATATCGCCACCCGACCGGCGCCTCCGCCGGTGAAGGCGGGGCCGTGCTCCAGGGATCGGTCGTCGTGCTCGATCCCGCGACCGGCGACGTCCGCGCACTCGTCGGGGGGCGCAACCACGTGCTCGCGCCGTTCAATCGGGCGACCGTCGCCCTGCGCCAGCCGGGATCGGCCTTCAAGCCACTGGTGTACGCGGCGGCGGTGCAGGCCGGGATCGCCGCCAACCGCATCGTGCCCGACACCGCGCTGGCGCTGGAGCAGCACAACGGCGAGATCTACAGCCCCGACAACGCCGACAACCAGTTCCTCGGCGACATGACTGTGCGCCACGCGCTGGCCCTGTCGCGCAATCCCGTCGCGGTGCAGCTCGCGCTCCATGCTTCGATGGATTCCGTCGCCGCGCTCGCCAGGCGCGCGGGCATCGCGACCCCCGTCGCGCTCTTTCCCTCGAGCGCACTCGGCGCGTCGGTCGTGCGGCCACTCGACTTCGTCGCGGCATACAGCGTGTTCGCGAACCTCGGCGAGGCGGTTGAGCCGCGGTTGCTGGTGCGGGTGGAGGATGCGTCTGGACGCACGCTGCATGCGCCCGGGCCGCCGAGGGTGACGCCCGCACTCGACCCGCGCGTGGCGTTCATCGTGCGCGACATGCTGCAGGACGCCGCATCGCGCGGCACCGGTGCGCCGGCTCGCCGCCTCGTGCCGGCGTCGGTTCCCGTCGCCGGCAAGACCGGCACGACCAACGACAATCGCGACGTCTGGTTCGTGGGCATGACCCCGGACCTCATCGCCGGCGTGTGGCTCGGCTTCGATGTGCCGCGGACGATCATGCCCGGTGCCGCGGGTGGGACGCTCGCGGCGCCGATCTGGGGGCAGCTGGTCGGCCGGTGGTATGCGGGGCGCACCCCCGGCCAGTGGACGATGCCTGGCGGGCTCACGAGCGTCGAGCTCGATCGCGAGACCGGATACATCGCCGACGAATTCACCCCGGCGAATCAGCGGTACGTCGAATACTTCATTCCCGGCACGGAGCCGGATGCGCTTCGCGCGGTGCCGTGGCGGCTGCAGCAGTGGGGGGCGTTGCCGCTCGCGGTCGGGATACGGTAGGGGGATCGTCCACCCAGGACCTACGCGACTCAACGGGCGCGGCCAGCGGTCCCCCCAGCTTGTCCCACGCCCGATTCGGGATGTCAGACGTACAACTCATACGTGTAGCTTGCAGGGTGCCCTTGCCGAGCGAGCACGAAATCCACTTGGAGCTGACGACGCTGCCGTGCCCGTGTCCCTGACTCTCGTCACCGCCGACCGCGTCGAACTGCTCGCCGATCGCCTCATTGGCGACCTCGGCGACCGGCCACTGTCGGTGTTCGAGCGCGACGTCATCGTGGTGCAGAGTCAGGGGACCGCACGCTGGCTGCGCAACACGCTCGCCACGCGCACCGGGTGCGCGGCGTCGATCGAGTTTCCGTTCCCAGCCTCGTTCTGCCGCGACCTCGCGCGCGCACTCGGGCACGACGGCGAGGGGGTGGACCCTGCGTTCACGCGCGAGGCGATGACCTGGCGCATTCTCGAGCTCCTCGGCTGCGGCCTCGCGATGGAACCCGCGTACGCGCCGCTGCGGCGGTTCGTCGAGAACGCCGACATGCGCAAGCAGGCCGGCCTCGCCGTTCGAATTGCCAGTCGGTTCGACGACTACCAGATGTATCGCGCCGGGATGCTCCTCGCGTGGGAAGCGGGCCTCGTGCCCGACGGCGCCCATGCGCGCTGGCAGGCCGATCTCTGGCGGCGGCTGTGCGGTGACGGCGCGCCGCTGCACCTCGCGCGGTGGTTCACGCAGGCGATCGAGCGCATCGAGGGCGCCGCGGCGGCACCCGCTGGCCTGCCACCCCGCATCGCGGTGTTCGGCGTGAGCACGCTGCCGCCGTTGTTCGTGCGCCTGTTG
>JACDHQ010000223.1 GCA_013820975.1 Gemmatimonadaceae bacterium | reverse complement strand
GTCCTGCGCAGCGTCGCCGAACTTCGCGAGCGCCGTGTTGAGCCGTCCCGGGGACGCCGGGACCCGCGTGCCGGTGGTGACCGAGACGTCGAGAACGTTCGCGGCGGTGGCCGCGATCGCGGTGGCCACCGAGCGGAGCGCCGCGTCGACCATGTCCTTCATCTTCCGGTCGCCGGCGAGCTGGCCGAACGCGCGGGAGGCCTCGGCCTCGCTCATGCCGGCCTTCTTGATGGCGTCGAGCGTCTGCGCGACGGGGCCGACCTTGCGGTTCAGCTTCACGCTGATCTGCTCGTCCTGCGTCATCGCCAGATCCGTGACCGCCGTGGTGACGGTCGTGTCGCGGCGGGTGACGAGCGAGGCGACGTCCTTGAAGAACGCGGCCTTCGAGTAGTCGCCCTTGAGGGCGCGGGGCACGAGGCGGATTGCGCCGCGGGTGCCGTCGTTGAAGATCGCCAGGAACTGCGCGACGCGCTCCACCATGCCCGTCTGGAACTCTTCCTGGTAGATCACCATGTCGGACGCTTTGCCGATGGCCATTGCATTCACCCTGTGAGTAGTGGCGGCCACCTACAGAAGAGGCGCCTGCCCGGTTGGTAGGCCGCGGAATGCGGCCCATCAGCCCAGCAAGCGCCCCGCGCTTGGCCGGAGGTCGTTCGGTTGTCCGTCGCGCCCCGCGCGAGCGGTCGTGCCGGTCGGTTACTTCGTCGCGGGCTGCGAGGCCGTGCGCAGGTGCTCGTTGAGCAGCCCGCGGTAGGCTTCCTGACCGTTGGTCTGGATGTACTCGGCCCGTTCGTCACTCGACCACTGCGTCGGCGGCTTCGCCCCAGGCGCGCCCCCGCCGCCACTCGCCGCGCCCGCGGCCCCGCCGCCGGCTGCCTGCGACCCGGTGTAGAACTCCGGGTAGTCCTTCTTCACGGCGTCCTTGAAGAACGCATCCAGCCCCAGACTGGCGTCGTCCTTCACGAACACCTTGCCGTCATCGGTGAGGTCGAACTTGTCTCCGACCAGCCGCTCGAGGGCCTCTTTCCGCTCGGGACGGACGCCGGCGGCATCCATCGCCTTCGAGAGAGCCGTCGACAGCGACTGCGTCTTCAGCCTGGCCTCGGCCGCGTCGGCCCGCTCGCGATCCTTGGCGTACTTCTTCTCGATGCCCGCCTCGATCTCCTTGAGCTTCTCGCCGGTCACGCCGGCGTCGGCCGCGGCCTTCGTGCGCTGCAGCTCGGCGACCTGCTCCTCGAGCTCCTGCCGCTTCCGCTTCTCGGCCTTGGTCTCGTCGAGCAGCTGCTGGTTCTTCGCCTTGAGCGGCGCGGTATCCTCGACTTTCAGGTGCCACTTCTTGACACCGCCCGCCTCGCGCTCCTCGTATTCGGAGCGAAAGGCCTCGGGGATCTCGTCCTGCTTCTCGAAGACGGGCAGTGGCATGGATCAGCGGGGATTGAGTGAGTGCGTGCGCGCTCGATGGATCAATGGTGCCGGATTCGGCGCGCGCGGGACATAGGGCGCGACGGCGAGAGGAGGACTGGCGAGTCCGCTACCGGCGCGGCGCGAGGCCGTAGATGGCCAGGCAGCGGCAGTTGTAGTCGCTGTCGCCCGGGATCATCTGCCCGTTCGAGAACGGCTGGCTGAACCCCACCGTCTCCCGCTCCATCGCGACGTGCTCTGCGCGCTCGCGGTCGTCCATCGTGCCACGCCAGGTCTTCTGCAGGTCGCCCTCCTCGACGATGCCCTTGGCGATCGCGTCCTCCCACGAGAGGCGCTGCGCGAGCCGCTGCGTGTCCATCGCGACGGTCTTCGCGTTCGTGGTGGCGTTGAATGCGAGCATCCGCCGGCGGTACGCCTCGACCTGCGCGTCGATCTGCGCCGGCGTCAGGTTGCCCTTCGCGATTGACCCATCGAACCGGCGGTCGCGGAGCTTGTAGTCGAGCGGGTTCCGCGCGCCGTCGGCACCCGCGAGCGCCCGGCGGAAGTTGCGGACCGCCTCCTCCTGGTTCGGCGCGAGACCGATGACGTCGCGCAGCTGCCGCGCGGCCGTGCGCGCGGAGGCGCCGTCGCGGAGGGCGTTCTCGACGTGCGCGCGGACGGTGTCCCGGATCCCCTCCCGCATGTTGGTGATCACCCGCGTCTCGAGCGCGCGGACCGCATCGATCATCCGCGGATTGAGGACGTCGAAGCCGACGGACAGCACGCCATCGATGCGCCCGGCCCGCGGAAGGTCGCGGGCGAAGTACTTCACGCCCTGCGCGAGGTTCGCCCGCATGCGCTCCCGGATCGGGCGATAGACGACGTCGCGCGCTGCCTGCTCCATCACCTGGCCGACGAGGCGCTCCACCCCGCCGAGTGCGATCGCCTGCTCGAGCTCGGCCTCGGTGAGCCGCTCGCGGATGACAGCGAAGGCGGCGAGGATCGCGCGCGCGAGCTCCGGCTCGAACTGCGCGGCGCGGCGCTGGACGCGCTGCCAGAGGACGCGCTCCGCGGCGGTCACGCGTGCCTCCGGTACCACCGCATCAACTGACGCCAGCCCGGCACCTTCAGGAATCGGAGCACGAGCTCGTTCACGGCGATGTCACAGGCGAGGCACAGGGCGACATAGCGCCGGCCATTGGCGCAGGCCTGCCACTGGTGCACACTCGCCTCCCCGCATCGGACGCACGGCACTCGCGAGATTCCGATCGTGGTGTACGGCGTCCGGCGCCCGAAGAAACGAGGCAGGCTCACGCTGCGGCGCCCGTCGACTCCGCCGCCTCCCGCGCGCGATCGTCCGCGGCCTGCCGCTCACGCTCAGCATCCGCCGCGCGCCGCGCCTCGATCTCGAGCTCCAGCGTCTCGAGGTCCTCGTCCGGCCCGATGCGCCCGCCGTCCTGCCACGCCTCGAGGAGCAGCCGGATGGGCAGCCCAGCGCCGGCGACAGCGTTCGCATACGCCGTCATCGTCGCCGCATCCATCGCCGTCGACTCGTAGTCGCGGCTGATGCTCATCACCGGGGCACCGGCCTTCTCGATGCCGAGGTACCACGCGTGGAACTCGCACGCGAGGTTCACCGCATCCTCGATCCCCTGCGCCGCCGTGGCGAGGGTCGAGTTTTCCGCGGTGGCGTCGAGCCGCTTCGCCTCCGCAGTCTCCGCGGCGCGCGTGTCGGTGGCGAGGAACGCCATGCCGAGCTTGGACATCTGGCCGAGCTTCTCATCGATGCCCCGCTCGAGCTGCGCCATCGACGAGCCGTCGAGCTCCGTCCAGGCAAACGAGGCGCCGACCTCCGTGAGATGCACGGCGACCATGGGGCCGACGCGGAGCGTGCCGGCCGCTCCGGTCTGCGGATCCGGCGCGAGCGCGCCGACGACCGTGGGCTGCGGGAACGCGCACAGCTCGCGGTAGAAGCGCAGGTTGGTCGACTGCTGCCAGTGGGCGAGGTTGGCCCAGGCGACGCCGAGCAGAGGAATCGTCGCGGTCATCGGCGCGTCGGTTCGGCCGGTGTACCCGATCGCGACCGGCAGAAAGTCCGCTACCCGCCCGTGCGTGTTCCGGAACAGGCCGGATCCGACGATCTCGAAGTCCTCGATCTTGTCCGCGTCCGCCTTCTTCGCCTGGAAGACGCGCCACGTCGCCACGCCCCCGACGAGGGCGAGCACCCGATACCGGTCCACGTGCGCGATGCCGAAGACGTCCGACTCGAGCTCCGCCCGCTCGTGGAGCACCAGCTGCACGAGCTGCCGGCGGTTGTTCACGATCGCCGTCCGCCACGACCGGGCCTGCGCGCGGCCGTACATCGCCCACGTCGGCCGCAAACCGAGGCTGCGCTCGTTCGCCGCGGTGATGGTGACGCCTTCCGGGGGCGTCGGATGGTCGACCAGCAGGATGCCGATCCCGTCTCGGAGCGCTGCCTCGGCGAACCGCTTCACGAAGACCGGGCCCGCCGCACCGGCGGCGTCGACGTTTGCCCAGTGCTCAGCCATCGCCGTCTCGCTCTGGTTCCACTCGAGCCCGGGCGCCTTGGCAAAGAGCATCCCGGTCGCCGCGGAGAGCGTCCGGCCGAGCCCCTCGAACACCGTCTCGCACGCGCGACGAATCGCGTACACGGAGGGCTCTTCGTCTGCCCATTTCCGGATGTACGTCGTCGCGCGCGCGTGCATGCGACGGGTGCCGGCGAGGAGGTCGTGCACGAGCGCCACGTCGGGAGCGGCCTCCTCGACTTCGGGCCGCGTGTAGTTCGGGAGCCTGGGATCGATGGACATGATGGGTCTCACATGGAAACGGACGTGAAGCCCACCTGCGGCGCGGGGGCGGCGAGTTTGCTGTCAGCGCCGGCGGCGCTGTCGATCTGGTCGTCATGCGCGCCATTCGGGAAGTCGGCTGCTTCAGCGCGGAACGGGTCCCGCCATGGACCCGGGCAGAGCACGACGTTTCCGGCTTCAGCCTTCGAGGCCAGCGGTTCGGCGCGGTGGATCTTCTTGCCAGTGGGATGCTCCGTGCTGACGGGCATGCCGAGCGCCTGCAGTCGGCGGACAAGCGTCGCCGTGCGCTCCTGGCCGGCGATCCCCGCCTCGGTCTCGATCCACCACCGGATCCGGCCGCGGTAGGCAGCGAGATCTGCCTTGGCGAGCACCTCGAGCTCCGCGTCACGCGCGGCGATCGACTTCCGGAACCGCGCAACATCGACGATCGCCGTCCGGAGGTCCGGCATGCGGCAGGCGAGCGTGCCCGCCGAGTAGTCAGGATCGTGGCCCTTGCCCTTCGGCTCCGTTCCGGCGAGGTCCCAGTATCGCACCATCGGGCCGACCTTCGGCACGTCGTCGATGAGCTGCCACCACGCCCACTTGAACATCCCGCCCTCACGCGGGCGGGGCCGGCCCTGCAGCAGCGACGCGAAGCCGTATGCCCCGAGCTCATCG
>JACDHQ010000222.1 GCA_013820975.1 Gemmatimonadaceae bacterium | reverse complement strand
CCCAGCCGGTAGCGCCCCCAGCCAGCATTGCCGCCAAAATGGCGATCGGCACCGCCAGCAGCGCGGGCGTGCCTGACGGGAGCCACAGCCCGGCGAGCGCGGCGGCGAACGCGCCCGCGGCGAGCTGGCCCTCAGCCCCGATGTTGAACAGCCCCGCGCGCAGCCCGATCGTGACCGCGAGGCCGGTGCAGATGAGCGTCGTCGCCTTGTACAGCACCTGGCCCAGCCCGTACCAGTTCCCCCACGTGCCCTCGAGCAGCAGGCGGTAGACGCTGCCCGGCGCCTGGCCGAAGCTCAGGATGAGCAGGTCGCCGACGACGACGGCGAGCAGCAGCGCAACGAGCGGCGGGAGCACCGCCTCCTCGATCCGCGCACGGCGCGAGTGCCGGAGGCTTGCCGCGCCGGGATCGCTGCTGCTGCCCGAGTCGGGGCCGGGAGTCGCGAGTGTCGCCATGGTTACGGGCTCGTGGGCCGCGGGCGGTCGGGCGTGGCGTCGACGGAACTGCTGCCGACGCCCGTCATGTAGGGTCCCAGCTGCTCCGCGCTCGCCTCGCTGCGCGGCATCACCGTCACGATGCGCCCGCCATACATCACGGCCACGCGATCGGACAGCGCCAGGATCTCGGCGAGGTCGGCGCTCACGAGGAGGATCGCCTTGCCGGCGGCGCGGGCCTCGCGAAGCTGCTGGTGGATGAACTCGATCGCGCCGACGTCCACGCCGCGCGTAGGCTGTGACGCGAGCAGCACCTGGAACTCGCGCCCCATCTCGCGCGCGATCACGACCTTCTGCTGGTTGCCGCCGCTCAGCGCACGTGCCGGGAGCGCGGCGTCCGCCGGGCGGATGTCGAACGCGCGGATCTGCTCCTGCGCATTGCGGCCGATGCGGGCGCGGTCGAGCTGTGCGCCGGAAGAGAAGTGGTGCTGCCGGCCGAGGATGAGGTTGTCGGCGACCGTGTACTCGAGGATGAGCCCACGGCGATGCCGGTCCTCGGGGATGTACGACAGGCCGGCATCGCCACGCTGCCGGACGTCGAGTCGGCGCAGGTCGTGCTGCGAGGCGTCGGACCCGCGCAGCGTGATGGAGCCGGCCGTCGCTGGCCGCAGCCCGGCGATCGCCTCGACCAGCTCCGTCTGGCCGTTCCCCTCGACGCCGGCGATCCCGAGGATCTCGCCGGGCGCGATGTCGAGCGAGACGCCATCGACGCAGCGATTGCGCAACGCGGTGGAGACGGTAAGGTCGCGCACGGACAGCAGCGGGAGGTTGGACGATGCCGGCTCGCTGCTCGCCGTCACCTTCGGCGCCGGCGCCGTGGCGTCGAGCGCCAGCGCCACGTCGCGGCCGACCATCGCGCGGGCGATCTCGCGCGGCGTCGTCTCCGCGGTGCGCAGCCACGCGACGGTGCGCCCCTGCTGCATCACCGTCACCTTCTCCGAGATCGCCATCACCTCGTCGAGCTTGTGGGTGATGAGGATGATGGTGCCGCCGGCATCGCGAAGGCGGCGCAGCACCGTCCACAGCTCCTGCACCTCGGGCGGCGACAGCACGGCGGTCGGCTCGTCGAGGATGAGCACCTCGGCGCCGCGGTACAGCGCCTTGAGGATCTCCACGCGCTGCAGCTCGCCGACGGACAGCTCCGACACCTGGCGCTTCGGGTCCACGCGGAGGCCGGTGCGTTCGCTCAACTCGCGTGTCGCCCGCTCCGAGGCCGCACGGTCGAGCTGCAGCCCGCGCACCGGCTCCGATCCGAGCGTGAGGTTCTCGGCGACCGTGAGCGTGGGGATGAGCATGAAGTGCTGATGCACCATGCCGACGCCCGCGCGGATTGCATCGGACGTGCTCCAGCCGGTCACGTCGCGCCCCCGCACCTCGACCGTGCCCTCATTGGGGGCATAGAGGCCGGCGAGCACGCGCATCAGCGTGGACTTGCCGGCGCCGTTCTCGCCGACGAGCGCGTGGATCTCGCCGCGCCCGACCTCGAGTGACGCATCGCGATTGGCCTCCACGGCGCCGAAGGCCTTGCCGATGCCCGTCATCCGCACGGCGAGCCCGGTGTCGCTCGCGCCGGCGGGGCCCGGCGGCGCGGGAAGGGGTGCGCTCATCGCCGGCTGGGTACGCGGATGTGGCCGGCAATGATCGAGTCGCGCAGCTGCTCGACCCGCGCGCGCGCGGCCGGCGGGATCAGCCGGTCATTGTTGGCGTCGTACACGTAGCCCACCCCGCTCTCGGCGAGCCCGAACACGCGGATGCCGCCGGTGAACGTGCCGTCGAGCGTTGCCTTGATGGCATCGTACACCGCCGCATCGACTCCCTTCACCATCGATGTGAGGACGCTTCCCGGCATCTCGGCGTACTGGTCGGCATCCACGCCGATCGCCAGGCGCCCGGTCTGTCGCGCGGCCTCGAACACCCCGAGCCCCGTGGAGCCGGATGCGTGGAAGATGATGTTGACCCCTGACTGGTACTGGCTGAGGGCCAGTTCCTTCCCGCGTCCCGGGTTGCTGAACGCCTCGGGCGTGACACCGGCGTACTGGGCGACCACCTGGCACCCCGGGCACACATGGCGGACCCCGGCGCGGTAGCCTGCCTCGAACTTGTGGATGAGCGGAACGTCCATTCCGCCGACGAAGCCGAGCCGGTTGGAGTTGCCGAGCAGGGCGGCGAGTGCGCCGACCAGGAAGGATCCCTCCTCCTCCCTGAACTTGAGCGCAGCGAGGTTGGACGGCGGCTGGATGGGGTTGCCGGCCGCATCCTCGGCGACGGCGAGGTCCACCCCGGCGAAGCGCACATGCGGGTACTCGCGCGCGAGCAGGGTGAGGTCGTCGGTGAAGATGAAGCCGACCCCGATCACGAGGTCCATGCCTTCGGCCGCGAGCAGCCGAAGGCCTGCTTCCCTGTCGGAACCCTCGCCGGGCTCGATGAAGCGGACGTGGGCGCCGAAGTCGCGCGTGGCGCGCATGGCGCCGGCGTAGGCGCCGTCGTTGAATGACTTGTCGCCGCGACCGCCGACATCGAAGACGATCCCTACGTCGAGGGCGCTGTCTGATGGGGGGGCGGCGGCGCCGGAGGGGCGAACGAACAGGAGGGCAACGTGGACGGCGAGCAGCACGACCACGAGAGCGAGTAGCTTCCGCATTGGGGTGAAAGGTCGCGCCGGGGCGGAGCGTTAACAAGGCAGGGGACGGGTGCCAGGGAGGCCGGCGGAGTATCTTTCCGCCATGACCGACCGCATCCGCACGCGCTTCCTCGTCATCGGAAGCGGTGTCGCCGGCCTGCATGCCGCCTGGCGTGCCTCGCAGCAGGGGGATGTCCTCCTGCTCACCAAGCGCAGCCTCTTCGACTCGGCGACGGCCTACGCGCAGGGGGGCATCGCCGCCGCGCTGGGAGCGGGCGACTCCCCGAAGCTCCACCGCAAGGACACCCTCGCGGCGGGCGCAGCCCTCTGCGACGCCGAGGCGGTCCACGTCCTGGTGGAGGAGGGGCCGGCCCGCGTGCGTGACCTCTACACCGCGGGCGCACATTTCGACCTCGACCCGAAGAGCGGCGAGTTCCTCCTCGGGCTCGAAGCCGCGCACTCCGCCAACCGGATCGTCCACGCGCACGGGGACCAGACCGGTGCCGAGGTGGCGCGCACGCTCATCGCCCGTGTGGGGGAGAGCCCGCGCATCAAGGTGTTCGAGCGCACGCGCGTCCTCGACCTCATCGTGCATCGGGGCCAGTGCGTCGGCGTGCGGGCGAGCGTGCGTGGCAAGGCGACCGACATCATGGCCGATGCGACGGTGCTCGCGGCCGGCGGCTGCGGCCAGGTGTACCGCTACACGACCAACCCGCCGGTCGCGACCGGCGATGGCATCGGCATCGCCCAGCGTGCCGGTGTGCGGCTGGTGGACATGGAGTTCGTCCAGTTCCACCCGACGGCGCTCGACATGCCCGAGAACCCGCTCCAGCTCATCAGCGAGGCGGTCCGCGGCGAGGGTGCCGTGCTCGTGAACGATGAGGGGGAGCCCTTCATGGCCGGCCGGCACAGGAACGCCGATCTGGCCCCGCGCGACATCGTCGCGCGGCACATCTTCAGGCAGCAGCGCGGCGGCCGGAAGGTCTACCTCGACGCGCGGAACATCGGCAAGCGGTTCGCCAGGCGCTTCCCCGGCATCTTCGCCATCTGCACCGCCCGCGGGCTCGACCCGACGAAGGACCTCATTCCGGTCACCCCTGCCGCGCATTACATGATGGGGGGCATCGCGACCGACCTCGTGGGCCGGTCGAGCATGCCGCGGCTGTACGCCGTCGGCGAGGTGGCGCGAACCGGCGTCCATGGCGCCAACCGGCTCGCGTCGAATTCCCTGCTCGAGGGGCTTGTCTTCGCGGAGCGCGTGGCGCGCGACGTGATGGACGCCAGCGAGATCGGACAGCTGCCGCGCGCCAGCAAGTGGACGGTGCCCAGGCTCATCGATCGCGGGGCGGCACAGGTCGCGGCCGACTGCGTGCGCGAGGCGATGTGGAAGCACGCGGGCATTGCCCGCACCGCATCGGGGCTGCGCACGTGTATTGCCGAGCTCGACGACATCGAGAACCGGCTCCCCGAGGGAGCCACCGAGGAGCTCAACCTCGTGCAGGTTGGCCGGCTCATTGCGGAGGCAGCCCTGATGCGGAAGGAGTCCCGTGGCGGCCACTATCGCGCCGACTTCCCGCGGGCGCAGCGCGCCTGGCGGGGACGGCACATCGAGATGTAACTCCCCGGACCTGTCACCCATTCAATGACTGCTGCGGCCCCTACGCCGTCCATCCCGGCCTTCGCCGAGCTGCACGAGGAGATCCGGTCCCTCGCGCGCGAGCGGAACGCCGTGATCCTGGCCCATAACTACGAGCGGGCCGAGGTCCAGGACGT
>JACDHQ010000221.1 GCA_013820975.1 Gemmatimonadaceae bacterium | reverse complement strand
CATCTCTGCCGCGAGCGCGGCACCGCCCGCATCGGTGAGTTCGTCGGCGTGGAGCTTGAGGCCGAGCCCGTGCGCCCGTGCCGCCGTGAGAATGCGTCGCGACTCAGTGGCTGTATAGACACCGGTCTCGCAGAAGACATCGGCAAACTCCGCCAGCCGTTCGCGAGCGACAGCCGGAATCATCTCCTCTGTGAGCAGCGCGATGTACTCCTCGCGGCCGCGCGCACGGTCACGGTACTCGAGCGGAATCTCGTGCGCCCCGAGGAAGGTGGCCACGATGCGCATCGGGAGGAGGGTCCTGAGCCGCGCGATCACCCGCAGCGTCTTGAGCTCATCCTCGAGCGTCAGTCCGTACCCCGATTTCAGCTCGACGGTGGTCACGCCGCTCGCGGCCAGGCGCGCGAGGCGCGGGAGCGCGAGCGCAACGAGGGCATCCTCCGATCGCGTCCGCAGGTCGCGGACGGAGGAGTGAATCCCGCCACCGCGCCGCGCGATCTCCATGTAATCATGGCCGGCCGCCCGCAGCTCCTGCTCCTCGAATCGCGGCCGCCCGAACACGCCGTGCGTATGGGAATCGACGAATCCGGGGAGCAGCACCCCGCCAGTGCAGTCCACGACGGCGGCGTCGGGGTGGGCGCGTCGAAGGGCGGCATCGTCGTCAACTGCGACGATGCGCGGGCCGTCCACCAGGACTGCCACGCCGGTGCGAACTCCGGCATCTGCCATCGCACCGCCGCGTCGCGCCTCGCCGGATCCGGCACAGGTGACGACCTGCACCGCTCCAGCAAACAGCGTTTTCTGCCCCGGCGTCATGCGGGCACGAGCGGGATCGGGCGTGGCTTCGCCATGACGTCGGCGACCCGCGACAGGCGCAGCGGCGCCTGGGCCTCGCCGCGACACGCGTAGTAACACGCGTTGCAATCCACCGGCTGGTACCTCGCGAAGTCACGCCAGTGGAAGTCGGAAGGAAAATCGGGGCAGCGCTTCACCATGCCCGCCGGATCGACGTGAATCGTGCGGATCCCCGACCGGCACGGCTCGGTGACGTCGCCCCGCGTGAAGCGTGGAATCTGCTCCAGGTAGTAGTCGGAGTTGGTGATCACGCCGCGGCGCCGGCGCTTGTAGGCCAGCAACTCGTCGATCGCCGCTTCGAGCGTTGCCTGGTGTGCGGCTCCAATGACGTGCGCCGTATTGCCGTTTTTGTTATCGGTGTAGAGACTGAAGTTCACGCCGGCGCCGAGCGCGGCCGCCTGGTGCACGATCGGCATCAGCTGGTCGAGATTGTCGTCCTTGATGACGGTATTGAACCGGATCCCGCCGACGTCCTCGCCGCGCACGGCGTCAACGGTCGCGAGGATGCGCGCCGTCAGCCCCGGGATGCCGCGGGCGGCGTCATGGCGCCCATCGACATAGTCGAGGGAGATGTTGAACTGGTCGACCCCGGCCTGCCACAACGCCCGCGTGCGCTCCGGCGTCAGCATCGCCCCATGGGTGATCAGCGTGATGTAGCGCAGGTCGATTGCCCCGGCGACCCCCGCCACCAGCTCCTCGAGGTCGCGGCGCAGCGTCGGCTCGCCGCCGGTGAAGGTGACGAGCATCGGATTGAAGAAGCGCGCCGCATCCGCGAAGCTCGCGAGCTCCGTCGCCTTGGCCGACGCATCGGTCTTCCAGTAGTCGCAGAAGCCGCAGCGCGCGTTGCACCGCATCGTGACCTCGAAGTGCACGAGCACCGGCATGCGCGTCGCCGTCAACCACGCGTACTTCGCCAGGAAGAGCGGGACATGCCAGGGGCGGTAGCGCGACGAGAGCACGCTAGCCGAGCATCGGAAGCGTGATTCCCGTGCGGCGGGCGGTCTCGATCGCGGTGTCGTAGCCGGCGTCCGCATGCCGGGCAACACCGATTCCGGGGTCGTTCGTCAGCACGCGCTCGAGGCGCACGCGCATCTCCGGCGTGCCGTCCGCCACGATCACCTGGCCGGCATGCAGGGAGTTGCCGATGCCGACCCCGCCGCCGTGGTGGAAGCTGACCCACGACGCGCCGCCAGCGACGTTGAGCAGTGCGTTGAGGATCGCCCAGTCGGCGATCGCATCGCTGCCATCCTTCATCGCCTCCGTCTCGCGGAAGGGCGAGGCGACGCTGCCGGTATCGAGGTGGTCGCGGCCGATCGCAATGGGCGCCGACAGCTCCCCACTCGCGACGAGGTCGTTCAGTGCGACGCCGAGTCGCGCGCGGTCGCCCTGCCCCAGCCAGCAGATGCGGGCGGGAAGCCCCTGGAAGTGAATGCGCTCGCGCGCGAGCGTGATCCACCGCCGGAGGTGCTCGTCGTGCGGAAAGAGCTCGAGCACCAGCTCGTCGGTTCGCGCTAGATCCTTCGGATCGCCGGACAGCGCGACCCAGCGGAACGGCCCCTTACCCTCGCAGAAGAGCGGCCGCACGTACTCGGGGACGAAGCCGGGAATCTGGAAGGCATCGGCGAGGCCGTTGTCACGCGCCACCGTGCGGATGTTGTTGCCGTAGTCGAAGGTGATGGCGCCGGCGTCCTGCATTGCGCGCATCGCCCGCACGTGCGTGACGATGCTCTGCTCCGCGAGTGCGACGTAGCGGGCCGGGTCGCTCCGACGCAGCGCTGCCGCTGCGTCGATCGAGTGCCCCGCCGGGACATACCCGTTGAGCGTGTCATGCGCGCTGGTCTGGTCGGTGAGCACGTCCGGGATCCAGCCGCGATCGATGAGCGCCGGCAGCACCTCTGCCGCGTTGCCGACGAGGCCGACCGACAACGCGCGCCGCTCGGCGGCGGCCGCGCGGACCAGGTCCAGCGCGGCGTCCACGGTGTGCACCTTCCGGTCGCAGTAGCCGGTCTCGACCCGCTTGTCGATGCGGGTCTCGTCCACCTCGATGCCGAGTACCACCGCGCCCTGCATTGTCCCGGCGAGCGGCTGCGCGCCACCCATGCCGCCCAGCCCCGCGGTGAGGATGGTGCGGCCGGCGAGCGAGCCCCCGAAGTGCTGCCGCGCGACCGCCCCGAACGTCTCGTACGTCCCCTGGACGATGCCCTGCGAGCCGATGTAGATCCACGAGCCGGCCGTCATCTGCCCGTACATCATGAGGCCAAGGCGCTCGAGCTCGCGGAAGTGGTCCCAGGTGGCCCAGCGCCCGACGAGGTTGGAATTGGCGATCAGCACGCGCGGCGCGTGCGCGTGCGTCCGGAAGACGGCAACCGGCTTGCCGCTCTGGACGAGGAGCGTCTCGTCGTTCGCAAGCGATCGCAGCGAGTCGACGATCGCGTCGAACGCCTCCCAGCTGCGTGCCGCGCGTCCGGTCCCGCCGTAGACGACGAGGTCGTCCGGCCGCTCGGCGACATCGGGGTCGAGGTTGTTCATCAGCATCCGCAGCGCAGCTTCCTGCTGCCAGCCGCGGCACGTGATCTCCAATCCGCGCGGCGCCCGGATCACCCGCCGTCCCCGCCCCGCAAGTGCAGTGGTCGTCACTCGGCAGTTCCTCCCGACCCGGTCAGCCCGCCCGTCTCGATGAGCGACGCAAGCGCCGCGATGTCACCACTGAGCACACGGTCGCGCTCCAGCGGCGCGACGACGCTTCGCACCGCCGCGTATGCGCGCTCGACGCCACGGCTCGAGCGAAGCGGGCGACGGTGATCGATCCCCTGCGCGCCGCACATCAGCTCGATCGCCAGCACGTGGCGGACATTCTGCACGATGCGCCGGAGCTTCCACGCCGCGCCCATCGCCATCGGCACGACATCTTCCTTGCTGCCGTCGGTCGGGATGGTGTCGACGCTGGCTGGGTGCGACAGGACCTTGCACTCGCTCGCCAGCGCGGCGGCCGTGACCTGGGCCATCATGAACCCCGAGTTCACGCCGGCGTCGCGGGTGAGGAACGGCGGCAGTCCCTCGTTGAGGTCCGGATGCACGAGGCGGTCGATACGCCGTTCGGCGATCGTCGCGAGGTTGGTCGTCGCGATCGCGAGGAAGTCGAGCGCCATGGCCACGGCCTGCCCGTGGAAGTTGCCGCCGCTGATGAGCGCCCCGTCGTCGAGGACGAGCGGGTTGTCCGTGGCAGCATTGAGCTCGCGACCGATCACGCCGGCGGCGAAGTCGATCGCATCGAGCACCGGCCCGTGGACCTGCGGCATGCAACGCAACGCGTACGCGTCCTGCACCCGCCCGTCGCCGGTCCGGTGCGAGTCGCGGATTTCGCTCTCGGTGAGCAGTTCACGAAGCAGCGCCGCCGACGCCGCCTGCCCGAGCTGGCCGCGCGCGGTGTGTATGCGCGCATCGAACGCGACCGGCGTTCCCATCAGCGCCTCGAGCGACATCGCGCCCGCAATATGCGCGGTCTGCCAGAGGCGATGGATGTCGATGACGGCAAGTGCGGCGATCGCGGTGTGTGCCTGGGTGCCGTTGATCAACGTGAGTCCTTCCTTGGGCCCGAGCACGACCGGGGCGAGTCCCGCAGCCTCGAGCGCCTCGACTGCGGGGCGCGCCCGCCCGTCCGCATCGATGAGCTCCCCATCACCGATCAGCGCGAGGGCGAGATGGGCGAGCGGCGCGAGGTCGCCGCTGGCGCCGACGCTCCCCTGCTCCGGCACCGGCGGGTGCAGCCCGGCGTTCAACATGCCGCACAGCAGCTCCGCGAGGTCAGGACGCGCCCCCGAGTACCCTTTCGCGAGCACGTTGGCCCGCAGCAGCATGAGCGCGCGTACCTCACGCACCGGCAGCAGCGCGCCCACACCGGCGGCATGGCTGCGGACGAGGTTCACCTGCAGCTCGGCGAGGCGCTCGGTTGGGATCGCGATCTCGGAGAGCTTGCCGAACCCGGTCGTCACGCCGTAGACCACCGCATTGTCGCGGACGATCCGCTGGACCGCCGCCTGGGTCGCCCGCATGCGCTGCGCCGCCGCCGGGGCG
>JACDHQ010000220.1 GCA_013820975.1 Gemmatimonadaceae bacterium | reverse complement strand
GGCCACTCCCTGCGGAGCCGCTCCCCGGGCGAGATGATCTTCTCGACGACGATCGGGAATTCACTCAACCCGGCGACGCGTGCGGCGACCTCCGACTCGGCACGTAGCCGCTCGAGGTACCCGCGCGGGTCGCGCAATCCATCGACGTGGTCCACCCGGAATCCATGGATGAGTCCTTCCTGCACCCACCGCAGCAGCGTTGCATGCGTGGCATCGAACACCGCTGGATCCTCGACCCGCACCCCGGCGAGCTCATTGATGTCGAAGAACCGGCGGTAGTTGATGCGCCAGTTGCTCTCACGCCAGAAGGTCAGCCGGTAATGCTGCTTCGCGAGCAGCCGTTCGAGCCGCGCACGCCCCTCGGCGCCGTTGGCGAACTGCGGTACGACGTCGGCACCAGCGCCCGGGTCGCGTACCGCCAGCTCGAGCTCCTCGGGGACGGTGGCGGGATCGACCGGGAAGCTCGCGTCGAAATAGGTGATGCGCACGTGGCCGCTCTCGCTCGTCGCGATCCCGATCTCCCCGCGATCGAGCACCTTCGACAGCGGATCGCCGAGCACGGGAAGCACGAGCCGTCCGCGGTCGGCATCGGTGGCGCGCCACTCGACGTCGAACCACGCGGCGTACTGCGATCCCTCCCCGTGGCGCAGGAGGTCCTCCCAGAAGGGGTTCGACGGCCCGATCCCCATGTGGTTGGGCACGATGTCGAGGATGATCCCCATTCCGCGATCACGGAGGGCCGCGGCGAGTTCGCGGAGGTCATCCTCGCCACCCAGCTCGGTATTGATCCGGGTGGGATCGGCAACATCGTAACCGTGCGTGCTGCCGGGGCGCGCCTGCAGCAGCGGCGACGTGTACACGTGCGAGATGCCGAGCGCGTCGAGGTAGGGCACGATCCCGAGCGCGTCGCGCAGCGTGAACTGCGCGTTGAGCTGCAGCCGGTACGTGGACGTGAGCGGACGAAGGCTCCGTCCATCAGGCGAGCCCATCGTCCTCGAGCTGGAAGCATCCATCGTCAGCGCCCCTGCACGAGCCGGGCGCCCAGCGACGCGGCCACGTCGGGATCATTCCTGAGCTGCTCGAGCGACTTCGACATCCGCCGCTGCCACGCCGGATAGCGATCGGGCGCCACGCCAGGCAGGTTTACCCCCTCGACCTCGCCGGCGAGGTCGTCGAGCGACACGCCGACGAGCCACGCGGGGGACGCAGCCAGCATCTCGTGCACGGCGGCGCGGAATGCGGTCGTGTCGTCGGCTGCCTTGCGATCGAGCAGCCCTTCGTCAATGAGCATGTCGCGCAACTGCTGCTTGTCCCGTTCCCGCTCCGCATGCGCGGCTTCGCCGCCGCCATCGGCCACCAGGCCATGCTCCACTCGCAGCTCCACGTCCCGGTTGTGCAGGAAGCCGAGCAGCGTGGCCATGTCGTGCGTGTTCGCCGTGGCCAGCGACTGGGCCGGATACTCGCTCGGGCCGCGGAACGCGCCGTCACGCTCCCGCTCGAAGTAGACTACCTTCGACGACAGGATTCCCCACTCATGGAGCGTCGGCGGCACGTCCGGCGGCACAGTGCCGAGGTCTTCGCCGACGACGAGGGCCTGGTTGCGGACGCTCTCCAGCGCAAGGATGCCGAGCAGGTCCTCCGATGGATAGCGCACGTACGCGCCATCCTCCCCGAGCTTGCCATCGGGGATCCAGAAGAGCCTGAACAGCCCCATCACGTGGTCGATGCGCAGCGCACCCGCGTTGCGGAAACCGGCGCGAACGAGCTCGATGAAGTAACGATACCGCCCTGCGCGCAATCGAGTCGGGTCGATCGGCGGGAACCCCCAGTTCTGTCCGTGCGCGGAATAGGGATCGGGGGGTGCGCCCACAGCCATTCCGCGCACGAACAGCTCGCCAAAGGCTTCCGCATCGCTTCCGCTGCCGGCGCTGCCGATCGCGAGGTCCTGGTACAGGCCGATCCGCATCCCGGCATCCGCCGCGGCACGGGAGGCACCCCCGAGCTGCCGCTCGAGCTCCCACTGCACCCAGCGGTGAAAGTCCGCATCGGCGTCCGCTGCATCCGCATGCGTGGGCGTGGACTCGGAGCGAAAGCCGCCCACTTCTCGCGCCATGTGCATGGCAAACGCCGTGAGCTCCGGCTCGTGGGCGCTGCACCACCGTCGAAACTCCTTCCACCGCTCGCTGTCCTCGCGCACCGACGCAGCATCGTGACACGCGCGCAGGAGCGGCCACTTCACCGCCATCACCCGTTCGTAGTCGATCGTCGCGGCCGCGCGCAGCACCTCGAGCCCGCGCGCGAACTCCGCGCCCTCGATGAGCATTCGCACCCCGGGCGCATCCTGCAGCTCGGGGATCGCCTCGACATCGATGTAGATTGGATTCCGGAAGAGCCGCGTGATGGGAGAGTACGGACTCACATCGGTGCCCGCATTCCGGATGGCGTGCAGTGGGTTGACCCCGACGAACTGTGCGCCGAGACTGCCGGCCCACCGTGCAAGCGCGGCGAGATCCGTTGTGTCACCCACCCCCCAGTTCCGCGCGCTGCGAATCGAGTAGAGGTTGGCCACGATTCCCCACGCACGACGGTCCTTCAGCAGTTCCTCGGCACGCACGCACGAGGTGGGGACTACGATGAGCAGCTGCTCCGCAGCGAACGGCCCTGTCGCCGTGTGCAGCGCGACGCGGACGATGTGGTATCCCAGGGGCAGTGCAGCAGGCAGCTGCACCAGCACTTCGTGGCCGGCGCCGTCTGCAGCCCCACCCTCGACGGTGAGCTCCTCACCGTCCTCCAGTACCGCCGACACCTCCCAGCGAATGGCGCCGCGCTGCGGCGCCGCCAGCGCGATTCGCACCTGGTTGTGCGATGGATCGGTGTGCTTCACCACTCGCACCGGCGCGATCGGACGGCTGCGACGATCGGCGACGAGCCACTTGAGCTCGCGCGTCGTCGCCTCCTCGGACGAGGTGTCGAACCCCATGGCGCCGAGAATCGCGCGCCGCGTCTCATCGGAGGTCGCACGCCACTCACGCCCCGTCTGGTCGTGATAGCCAGGGATGATCCCGGCTTCGCTGGCCAGCCTGTGCAGCGGCGACGTCTCCGTGCTGGTGCCTGCGCCCACGAGTCACCTCATCCAGGACGCCGCGTGTTCGGCACGGGCGAGCACGACCGCCGACAGCGGCGGCAGCGTGAGCGTCATCGATTGCGCATACCCATGGAAGGCACTCGGCTCCGTCTCGACCCGGCCGATGTTGCCGAAGCCGCTGCCGCCGAACTCCGGAGCGTCGCTGTTGAGCAACGGCACGTATGTCCCTGGCGTCGGCGCCCCTACCCGATAGTGATCGCGCGGGATGGGCGTCAGGTTCAGTACGACCACCACATGCTCGAGCCCATCCCAGCGCACGAAGGAGAGCACCGAGTTCTCGCGATCGCTGACGTCCACCCAGCTGAACCCCTCCCATGAGTGGTCGTTGCGCCAGAGCGGTGTGCAGCGCCGGTAGACGTCCCCCATTCGCTCCATGAACTTCATGAACCCCGCGCGTGCCGGGTCATCCATGAGGTCCCAGTCGAGCGAGCGGTCATGGTCCCACTCCGTCCACGGGGCCAGCTCGATCCCCATGAAGAGCAGCACCTTGCCCGGGCGCGTGAACTGATAGGTCAGCAGCGTGCGGAGGTTGGCGAGTCGTTGCCACTCGTCGCCCGGCATCTTCTGCAGCATCGAACCCTTGAGGTGCACCACCTCGTCGTGCGACAGCGGCATGACGAATCGCTCGCTGTGCTCGTAGATCATCGCGAAGGTGAGCGTGTCCTGGTGGTGGCGCCGGTACAGCGGGTCCTTTTCGAAGTACGAGATGGTGTCGTGCATCCATCCCATGTTCCACTTGAACGTGAACCCGAGCCCGCCTGCCGATACCGGCTTCGTCACGTCCGGCCACGCGGTCGACTCCTCGGCGATCATCACGCAGCCTGGGGCATCCTCTGCGATCGCTGCATTGAGCTGCTTGATGAAGTCGATCGCGTCGAGGTTCTCGCGTCCACCCAACCGGTTCCGCACCCATTCGTTCGGCTGCCGCGAGTAGTCGAGGTAGAGCATCGACGCGACCGCATCCACGCGCAGGCCGTCGCAGTGGAACTCGTGCAGCCAGTAGAGCGCATTCGCGATGAGGAAGTTGCGGACCTCGTTGCGCCCGTAGTTGAAGATCAGCGTCCCCCAGTCGGGGTGCTCGCCGAGCCGCGGATCCTCGTGCTCGTACAGCGCCGTGCCGTCGAAGCGCCGGAGCGCGAAGTCGTCCTTGGGAAAGTGCGCGGGCACCCAGTCGAGGATCACGCCTACGCCGGCGGCGTGCAGCGTATCCACGAGGTACTTGAAGTCATCCGGCGACCCGTAGCGCGACGTGGGGGCGTAGTACCCGCTCACCTGGTAGCCCCACGATCCGTAGAACGGATGCTCCATCACAGGAAGCAGCTCCACGTGCGTGAAGCCAAGCCGCGTGACGTGCTCGGTGAGCTTCGGCGCGATCTCGCGGTAGCTCAGCGGGCGATTGCCCTCCTCGGGGTGACGCATCCAGGAGCCCAGGTGCACCTCGTAGATCGACATCGGCTCGCGGACGTGGTCGCGCGTGGTGCGTGCGCCCATCCATGCATCGTCGCGCCACCGGTACGTGTCGGTACGCTGCACGATCGAGGCGGTGCCCGGCGCCTGCTCCATCTTGAACGCGAATGGGTCGGTCTTCTTGCGCAGCTGCCCCTCGCGGGTCACGATCTCGTACTCGTAGAGCGCGTCGGGCCCGATCTCCGGCAGGAAGAGCTCCCAGACACCGCTCGATCCCATCCGGCGCATCTGGTGGATACGTCCGTCCCAGCCGTTGAAGGGCCCGATCACGCTCACGCGTTGTGCATTGGGCGCCCAGACCGCGAACGCGGTACC
>JACDHQ010000219.1 GCA_013820975.1 Gemmatimonadaceae bacterium | reverse complement strand
GAATGCCAGCGCTGCCGATCGGAAGTTTCGGGCGTCCACCTGGAATGCCAGCGCTGCTGAAGGACATTTCCGGACGGCCACCTCGAATGCGGGCGCTTCCGTAGGGCAGTTCCGGGCTGCCACCTCGAATGCGGGCGCCGCCAACGCGCTGTGACGGGCTGCCACCGCCGACTCAGGTCCTTGCGAACGAGTGATCGCCGGTCATCGACCACTCGCGACAGGTAGAACACCCGACACAACGTCCGCGGGATCACGGTCAGATTGGGCGAATCGCCACCGAATCCGCCCCCCGTGACCCGACTATCCGTATGCCCGCTGTAATGGAGCGTCCCACCCCCAGCGCCGCGTCCCGGGGGCTCCCGCGTGAACTCGACACCGAAGGCTGCCGGGCGATGTTGCGCACGATCGGATGGGGGATCCTCGCCACCGTCTCCGCCGGCCGCCCCTATGCCGTGCCGGTTGGCTACGCGCTCGGCGACGACTGCGTGTTCGTGGCGTCGGGGTCTGGGCAGAAGCTCATGAACCTGGAGGCAAACCCAGTCGCGTGCCTCACGGTGTGCGACGTCGACACCTACGACAGCTGGCGCAGCGTCGTAATCCAGGGTGCGGCGACGGAGGTCGTGGGCCCGATGGCCCGCACCCCGGCGATTGCCGCATTTGTCATGCAGCGGTCACCCCGCGGCGCCACCGGCGCCGACATGAAGCGCCTGCTGTCTGCACGCATCTTCAGGATTCCGCTGGCGGGCATGTCCGGAAAGGAACGCGGCACCCGCGACTAGCGCCCGATGCAGCAGCGGTCAGGCGGGACCGAAGCGCCCCCGCAGCAGCGCGCGCAGGTCGATCGCGATCCCTGACGTCTCTGCGGGCGGCGCCGGCGCCGTCTCGTCCTCCTCCGTCGCCAGCGCCACGCGCTGCATCGTCCGCTGCACGCCGGCGTCGATGAACCGCGACAGCTGGTCCATCGTGTAGTCCGCGCTCCGCCGCGTGTTGTAGACGTTCGCCGGATACACGACCGCAAGATGGTCGCGCGCGCGAGTCATGGCTACGTACATCAGGCGGCGCTCCTCCTCCATCTCCTCGTCCGATCCGATGGAGCGCGCCGACGGAAACCAGCCGTCCACGGCCCAGATGAGGAACACCGCGTCCCACTCCTTCCCCTTGGCGCTGTGCACGGTCGAGAGGACGAGCGAGTCGCCCTCGTCGGGGTCGGCCGCCTCGGCGAGGTCCTGCGTGTTGCTCGGCGGGTCGAGGGCGAGCGCCGCGAGGAAGGCGGCGCGCGATGGATAGCCGGCGGCGATCGTGCGCAGCTGGTCGAGGTCCGCCAGCCGCGGCTCGGGACGGTCGTATCGCTCGCGGAGCAGGCCGTCGTACAGGTCGCGGATCGCGACGATGTCGGCTCCCGGATCCTCGGCGTCGCGGCTCCGCAACGTGCGCAGCAGCGCGCCGAGGCTGCGGTGGGCATCGCGCGCACGGGGCGGCGGAGTGATCGCGTCGAAGGCGTCGCGCGTCCAGCCCTGCTCGGCGATCGAGCCCACCAGGCCGCGTGCCGTCGACTCCCCGATCCCCGGCATCAGCAGCAGCACGCGGTACCAGCTCACCTCGTCGCGCGGGTTGTCGATCACCCGCAGGAAGGCCAGCACGTCCTTGACGTGCGCCGCCTCGAGGAACTTGATGCCCCCCCACTTCTCGAATGGGATCTTGCGGTTGGCGAGCTCGATCTCGAGGTCGGCGGACATGTAGCCCGCACGGAAGAGCACCGCCATCTCGCGCAGCGGCATCCCTTCCTCGTGGAGGGCGAGGATCCGGTCGACGACGAAGGCGGTCTGCTGCGACTCGTCGCGGGCGGTGACGAGCCACGGCCGCTCGCCCCCCTCGCGCGCCGTCCAGAGATTCTTCGTGTAGCGCTCACGCGCGCGGGAGATCAGTGTGTTCGTCGTGTCGAGGACGGGCGGCGTCGAGCGATAGTTCTGCTCGAGGGTCACGACCTGCGCACCCGGGAACTGCCGCGGGAAGTCGAGGATGTTGCGGTGGTTGGCACCACGGAACGCGTAGATGCTCTGCGCGTCGTCGCCGACGACCGTGAGGTTGCGGTGCGTGCGGCACATGCCGGCCAGGATCCGCGCCTGCAGGGAGTTGGTGTCCTGGTACTCGTCCACGAGCACGTGGTCGTACAGGCCCGCGATGCGGGCGCCGAGCGCCGGGTCGGCGTCGAGCATCAGCAGCCAGAGGAGCAGCAGGTCGTCGTAGTCGACCAGGTTGCGCGCCGCCTTGCGCTCGGTGTAGTCGGCAAACACCCGCAGCACGGCCTCGCCGTACTCCGCGAAGCGCGGGTACTCGTCCTCGAGCAGACGTACGACTGGAATATCCGTGTTGACGTGGCGTGAATAGAGGTGGTGCAGCGTCTCCTTCTTCGGGAACCGCTTTTCCTTGCCGTCCACGCCCGCGGCGCCGCGCGCGAGCTGCATGAGCGCAACAGAGTCTGCCTGGTCCATGATGGAGAAGTCGCGCGGCAGCCCCGCGGAGGGGCCGAACTGGCGCAGCAGGCGGTGGCCCGTGGAGTGAAAGGTGCCGCCGTGAACGCGCGCGCTCGCCGCGCCGACGAGGCGCTCCACCCGGGAGAGCATCTCCTGCGCAGCGCGGCGCGTGAAGGTCAGGAGCAGGATTCGGTCGGGGGGGACGCCGCGCTCGATCAGGTGGGCGACGCGATAGACGAGGGTGCGCGTCTTTCCGCTGCCTGCGCCGGCGACGATGAGCAGTGGACCGGAGTCGTAGGTCGCGGCCGCGCCCTGCTCCGTATTCAGCTCCGCGGCGAGGTCGCGTGCAGGGGCGTCGGGGACTTCCCGCGGGCGGGGACGGTAGAGGCGGGGGGGCTCGGCTGACATCAGGGGTGCAATTTAGTGCGGCAGCGTCGCCTCCGGGTCACCGACTTCCATGGCCCGGATCGTCCTGGTTTGCCTCGATGCGCCGGGTCACGTACTGCCCTTTTCACATCACCCGGATCGTCCCGGATCGGTTCAACGCAAGGTTCAGATGGTTGCGCCGATCCTTTCACCGAAGAGAACAGATCCGGGTAAATCCGGGAAATGTGAAACGGAGCTGTCGTCGGCCCCGGCGCCAGATTGCTCGCTCCCTGTAATCTGTCGAACGGCACTGACTCCGGCGCGACGACGACAATCAATTCGCTCCGACCGTTAACGTGACGTCGCCCAGCTCGCGACTGATCGGCTCGAGCTCGAACACCGTCCCGAAGGCCAGCGTTACCCCGGCTGCAACCTCCGGTACGGCCGGCGGCGGCGCGGTGCATTCCCGGCAGACACTCGTCATCTGTACCGCCCTGATTCCGCACGGCACAATCATGTCGAACAGCTCGAGGTCGGTCGAGACGTTCAGGGCGAAGCCGTGCCAGGTCACCCAGTCGCGCGCGTGAACGCCGATCGACGCCAGCTTGCGCCCCTGGGTCCAGACGCCCGTGTACCCCGCGCTGCGCTCGCCCGCGATCCCGAATGGTGCGAGGCTGCGTATGAGCGCCTCCTCCACCTGGCGCAGGTACCAGTGCAGGTCCTGCTTGTGGCGCTTGAGGTCGACGATCGGATAGCCGACCAGCTGTCCCGGCGCATGCAGGGTCACGTCACCACCGCGTTCGACCTCGTGCAGCGCGATGCCGCGCGATGCCAGCAGGTCGGCGGTCGCCACGAGGTGCTGCGGCTTCGACGAGCGCCCGAGCGTGATGACCGGCGGATGCTCGACGAGGAGCAGCACGTCTTCCGGGATCGCGCCGGTGATGCGTGCCCTGGCAACGTCGCGCTGAATGACGAGGGCCTCCGAATACTCCCGGAGGCCCAGCGACACCACCCAGAGCGCGCCGCGCGTCGCCCGCGAGTGGTCTTCCGCGGCGGCGCTGCTCACGCGTGCAGCATCTTCCCCATCGAGTCGAGCACCGCCTCGGCCACCGCCTCCGACAGCGTCGGATGCGCGTGGATCGCCAGCTCGATCTCCTCGACGGTGAACTCGTTCTCGCGGGCGACGACGAGCTCGTGGATCAGCTCCGTCGCATGGGCCCCGATGATGTGCGCGCCGAGGATCTCGCCATACTTCGCATCGCGGATGATCTTCACGAAGCCGTCGGTCTCGCCCGAGGTGCGCGCGCGGCCGTTCGCCGAGAAGGGGAACTTGCCGACCGTGTAGTCGAGCTTCTGCTCCTTGCACTGCGCCTCGGTGAGGCCGATCGACGCGACCTCGGGCGAACAGTACGTCGCGTTGGGGATGTTCCCGTAGTTCACCGGGTGGGCCTGCTGGCCGCCCAGCATGTCCGCGAGCACGTGGCCCTCGCGTGAGCCCTTGTGGGCGAGCATCGCCCCGCCCGTGACGTCACCGATCGCGTAGATGCCCTTCGCGGACGTCTCGAACTTCTCGTTGATCTGGATGAAGCCGCGCTCGGTGAGCTTGACGCCGGCTTCCTTCAGCCCGAGGTCCTCGACGTTCGGCGCCCGGCCGGCCGCCACGAGCACCTTCTCGGCCTTGAGCTCCTGCTTCTTCCCGCCGACGTCGACCGACATCGAGACGCCGTCCTTGCCCACCTTGACGTTGCTGAGCTTCGCATTGGTCAGCACGTCGATCTTGCGCTTGCGGAAGGCCTTCTCGAGCTCCTTCGACACGTCCTCGTCCTCGAGCGGCAGCATCCGCGGGGCGACCTCGACGATCGTCACCTGCGTGCCGAACGCGGAGAAGACGTCGGCGAACTCGCAGCCGACCGCGCCGGCCCCGACGACGATCATCGACTTCGGCGCCTTCTCGAGCACGAGCACCTCGTCAGACGAAAGGACCGCCTTCTTGTCGAGCTCCAGTCCTGCCTGCGGCAGCCCGCGCACGCGCGAGCCGGTGGAGATCACGATCGCCTTCTTCGCCTCGTGCTTCTCCTCCTTGCCGTCGGCACCCTTCACGCTCACGGTATTC
>JACDHQ010000218.1 GCA_013820975.1 Gemmatimonadaceae bacterium | reverse complement strand
CTCGTGGTGCATGAGACCGAGCCGGCGTCGTATGGCTGGGCGACGGTGAAGAACTCGAACACGAACACGATGTTCGACATCGTGCGGACGAACCCCGCCGGGGTGCATCCGGCTGTCGAGGGCTGGATCCAGCGGGACGTCGCCGTCGAGCTGCTCCGCGCCGCGGGGCACGACTTCGAGGCGCTCAAGCAGCAGGCGCAGACGCGCGGCTTCCAGCCAGTGACGCTTGGCAACGCCACGTTCTCGGCGGAGTATTCCGTGCGGCGCTCCACGATCCGCACTCGCAACGTGCTCGGCAGGCTGCCGGGGAGCACGCACCCGGATGAGACGATCCTGTACGGCGCGCACTGGGACCACCTTGGCATCGGTGCGCCCGACGCCCGCGGCGACAGCATCTACAACGGTGCGGTGGACAACGCGACGGGAACGGCCGCGGTGCTCGAGCTCGCACGCGTGTTCGCCGCGGGCCCGCGGCCGCAGCGATCGGTGGTGTTCGCCCTGTGGACCGCCGAGGAAAAGGGGCTGCTCGGCTCCGAGTACTACGCGGACAACCCGGTGTATCCGCTCGAGACGACGGCGGCCGGATTCAACATCGACGCCCTGTCGCCGACGGGCCCCGCCCGCGACATGCTCGTCGTCGGCTATGGGCAGAGTGACCTCGAGGACCGGCTCGAGCGCGCGCTGGCCGCGAACGGCCGCGTCGTCGCGCGGGATCCGAGCCCGGAGGCCGGGTACTTCTTTCGCTCGGACCACTTCCCGATGGCGAAGCGCGGCGTCCCGATGCTGTATACGGACACCGGTGAAGACCTGCTGACCGGTGGGACGGCCGCTGGGAAGGCGTTCGACCAGATGTACCGCCAGCGCATGTATCACCAGCCGGCGGATGAGTACGACGCAAGCTGGAACTTCACGGGCATGGCCCAGGACGTCACTGTGCTGCATCGGCTCGGACTCGACCTGGCCAACTCGCGCGAATGGCCGAACTATCGTGCAACGTCGGAGTTCCGTCCGGTGCGTGACGCCTCGGCCGCGCGGCGGCGGTAGCCGGTGGCACGGGGCGCCGGTGCATGTGCCGGTGCCGGCATGGACAGAGCCGCCGCGCCCCCAGCCGTTCATCCGTGACCAACGCGACGCCACAACCCACGACCATCCCGCCGGCCTCGACGCTCCCCGGCGGCGTCGCCGGCGCGCGCCCACGCCGCTACGACCGCTCGATCGTCGAGGGACCGCTCCGGAGCGCCGTGTGGAAGCTGGCCTGGCCGACGATGCTCACGAACCTCCTTGGCGGGCTGCAGGGAATCGTGGACCACGTGATGGTCGGCAACCTCGTCGGGTACACCGGCAATGCGGCCATCGGTGTCGCGAACCAGATCTGGATCGTGGTGATCATCTTCATCTCTTCGCTTTTCACCGGCATGAGCGTACTCGTCGCGCGATTCGCGGGGGCAGGTGAGGAGCACAAGGTCGACCGCACCGTGTACCAGGCCTTCCTCGCTGCGGCAGGGATATCGCTGCTCGTGATGGGACCGGTCGGCTACTTCGCGGCGCCGACCCTGCTCGACCTCGTGAACGCTGCACCGGCCGTGCAGGCCGAGGCGCTGCCATACCTGCGGGTCATGATGCTGTTCAGCATTGGCTTGCTGGTGTTCTTCATGCTGGGCGGCGCGCTGCGATCCGCTGGCGATGCACGGACGCCGATGGTGCTGGGCGTGGTGATGACGGTGCTCAATGTCGCGTTCAACGTCGTGCTCATCCGCGGGCTCGGGCCCATCCCGGCATTCGGGACGGTGGGTGCGGCGTGGGGAACCGTGCTCGCGTCCGGGCTCGTCGCCACCTACTCGCTGTGGAAGCTCTGGCATGGCGGCTGGGTCGTGAGCTTTCCTCGCAGCGAGGGATTCGCACCCGACTGGACGATCATCCGCGCGCTCTTCCGCTTCGGCCTTCCCACGGGCATCCAGGGCATCGCCATGAACATCGGCGGCGTGCTCATGCTCGCCTTCATCGGGTCGCTCGCGCAAAGCGCCGCTGCCCAGGCGGCGTTCGCCGTCTCGTACTCGCAGCTGTTCTCGCTCGTCACGTGGACCGCCGTGGGCCTGATGGGCGCCGCCGCCGCCGTCGCCGGGCAGAACCTCGGGGCGGGGAAGCCGGAGCGGACGATCGAGGGGGTCGCCGTCGCGGCACGCATCGCGTTCATCGGCGCTGCCGGCATCGGTGCGATGTTCTTCCTCATCCCGCGGCAGCTGCTCGCCGTGTTCGGGATGAACGAGCCGGTGGTCGCCGAGCTCGGGGTCCAGCTCCTGCGTGTGCTCAGCGTATCGGGGCTGTTCATCGCCGTCGCGCTGACCTACACCGGTGGGCTCCAGGGAACCGGAGACACTCGAAGTCCTCTCTATATCTCGATCATCTCACAGGTGGTCGTGCCACTCGGCATCTGCTTCGTCATCCAGCGGGTGGGGCAGCTCGACCCCATCGACATCTGGATCGCGATTCTCGTAGGCCACGCCACCCGCTGCACACTGAGCGTGATCCGGTTCAACCAGGGGCGCTGGCGCGACATCCACGTGGACATCGACGCCCGGCGGGCATGACGGCCGACCACCGCGACGCGTTGGAAGCGGCATTCATTGCCGAGATCGTGCGGGTCGTCGGCGCCGGGGCCGATCCCGAGGAATATGCGGTCGCGCCGGGGACCGATGATGTGCTGCTCGAGATCCGCGTCCAGCGGCTGCGAGAGCTCCCATCGGGGATTGGCCACGATGAGCTCCTGCGGCGCGTGGGCCCGAACCGTGAAACGCCCTGATCACACTTCCTTCATCCGGAGACGCCAGCCATGCACCTAGCCTTCTTCCACGCGCCCTGGTGCGAGGTCTGCCATGAGAAGGCGCCCGTCGCCGAGGCGATCGCGCACGATGCCGGCATGGAACTGGAGCGATGGGACATCGAGGAGCCCAAAGGGAAGGCGGAGTACGAACGCCTCCGGATGAAGCAGGTGCCGACCCTGGCGCTGATCGCCGGCGAGCGCGTGCCCTTTCGCCTGATCGGCGCGATGATCACGCCGGAGAACGTGCAGCACATGCTGGCGATGCACGGGCCGGGTGCCTCCGGCGCGTGATGGTCCTGCGGTCCGCTGGGCGCGTTGAAGGCCCGGTGCTCCCTCGTGCATGCGCGGCGGTCCGGATGTAGCATCAGCGGACACCCATGACGCCGCTCCGCTTCGACAACCGCTTCATCCGGGACCTGCCGGGCGACCCGTCCGCTGACGATGTCCCGCGTCAGGTGCAAGGCGCCTGTTGGAGCGCCGTGCACCCGACGCCCGTTGCGACACCCCGTCTCCTGGCACACTCCCGTGAGGTCGCACGGCTCGTGGGCCTGAGCGAGGCGGACGTGCAGGCCGCCTGGTTCCCCCGGGTCTTCGGCGGGAACGAGCTGCTCCCGGGGATGCAGCCGTACGCCGCCTGCTACGGCGGCCACCAGTTCGGCAACTGGGCGGGCCAGCTCGGCGATGGCCGCGCGATCACACTCGGTGAGGCCATCAACGACCGCGGTGAGCGGTGGGAGCTGCAGCTCAAGGGGGCGGGCCCCACGCCGTATTCGCGCCGCGCCGATGGCCGCGCCGTGTTGCGCTCGTCGATCCGCGAGTTCCTCTGCAGTGAGGCCATGCACCACCTCGGCGTGCCCACGACGCGCGCGCTCAGCGTTGTCACGACGGGCGACCAGGTGCTGCGGGACATGTTCTACGACGGCAATGCGGCGCTCGAGCCGGGGGCGATCGTGTGCCGCGTCGCGCCGTCATTCATCCGCTTCGGCAACTTCGAGATCTTCGCATCGCGCGGTGAGCACGGGATCCTCGGCCAGCTCGTTGACCTCACGATTGCGCGCGACTTTCCGCACCTGGCCGGTGACGCACAGGAGAAGCGCGCCGCCTGGTTCGCGGAGGTCTGCGAGCGCACCGCGCGGATGATCGTGCACTGGATGCGCGTGGGCTTCGTCCACGGCGTGATGAACACCGACAACATGTCGATCCTCGGGCTGACGATCGACTACGGCCCGTACGGTTGGCTCGACGACTACGACCCCGAGTGGACGCCGAACACCACCGACGCGCAGGGGCGCCGCTATCGCTACTCCCAGCAGCCGGCCGTTGCGCAGTGGAACCTGCTGCGCCTCGCCGATGCCCTGCAGTCGCAGTTCGAGGGCGTTGGGCCGCTTCAAGCGGGAATCGACCGCTTCGCGGAGACCTTCGGCGCGGGGTACGAGGCGATGATCGCCGCGAAGTTCGGGTTCGTCGCGACGGATGAATCGCGGTCAGCGCTCGTGCAGGAGGCGTTCAACTTCCTCTATCATGCCGAGATGGACTACACGCTGTTCTTCCGCGCGCTCGGCAGCCTGCCGGCGGTCGTCGATGCCGAAGGTGACGCGACAATGCTGCTCGGCGATGTCTTCTACGACGAGGCGAAGCGCGATGCACATCGCGGGGCGATCAGCGACTGGCTGCGTCGCTGGCGCGCTGCCACGATGCCGGCTGTTGAGTCGCCCGGTGCGCCGGATGCCCTCCGCCTGCGGATGGACGCGGTCAACCCGAAGTACGTCCTGCGGAACTACCTCGCCCAGCAGGCGATCGACCTGGCGACCGCTGGCGACCCCTCGATGGTGGAGACGCTGCTGGAGGTGATGCGCCGGCCCTACGATGAGCAGCCGGAGCACGCGCACCTCGCGGCACGCCGCCCGGAGTGGGCGCGGCACCGCGCCGGCTGCTCGATGCTCTCCTGCAGCTCCTGACCCGAGGGCCCGTCTCCACGAAGTGCCGCCGCACTGGCGCGCGCCTCGCCGCCGCCCCTCGCGTATCGGCGGCCACGCCAGCAAGTTTGGCCATGGCCACTGACATGTTCACTCGCGAGGCGACTGCCAGGCGCACCCGCCTCGGCTTCGCCGCCTGCGCGCTGGCGATCTGCACAGCGCTAGT
>JACDHQ010000217.1 GCA_013820975.1 Gemmatimonadaceae bacterium | reverse complement strand
GATTCGGCTTTGCGCCGATCGGCGAGGTCGTCCGGGGGATGGAGGTCGTGGACAGCCTGCATTCAGGGTATGGCGAGTCGGTGCCGCGCGGGCGGGGGCCGGTTCAGGACAGCATTTCGCTCCAGGGGACGGCCTGGCTCGACCGCAACTTCCCGGAGCTCGACGGCATCCGTTTGGCGCGGATCACCCGACGCTGGCCGCCGGGGTGATTCCCCGCACCACTAGCAGGTGGCACTGGCGCACGTTGGCGGGGTACCAGTCTGATCCGCGGCTGGCGCGAGCGAGAGCGAGCCGTACATTTGACCCGGGGCTACCACCGGCCGTCTGAAAAGGACGGATGCGATGCTGGTGTCCGCCGTTCAGCCGGCGTCGCGGAGGGACGGTCCTTCCGGACGCACGGCATCCAAACCGATCTCTCACGTCCCCCTCGATGATCCTGCCGATTCTCGCTGGCGCTTTCACCTTTGCGCTGCTTGGGCCTGCTCCATCCGACAGCATCAAGGCTGCCTCGGCCCGCCGCGCGCCGGCTGCCAAGGCCGCCAGCGCGCTTGCTGCCGACAGCATCGTCGTGGAAAAGGCACTCCGGCGGCTGACGCTCTACCGCAATGGCGAGCCGGTGAAGCAGTACAACGTCGCCCTCGGGAAGAACCCGAGCGGGCGCAAGGTGCAGATCGGCGACTTCAAGACGCCCGAGGGCACCTACTTCATCGAGGGACGCAATCCGCAGAGCCGCTACTACCGCGCGCTGCGCATCTCGTATCCCGACATGATGGACAAGCTGCGCGCGCAGTCACTCGGCCTCACTGCCGGCGGCGACATCATGATCCACGGCCTGCCGACGGGGCGCGAACTCGTGGGCGCGTACCATCGCACGACCGATTGGACGGAAGGCTGCATCGCCGTGACGAACCAGGAGCTCGACGAGATCTGGGCGGCCATCCCCGACGGCGCGCCGATCCAGATCAAACCGTAGGAAAGCGGTAGGGAGACCGGGGAGTTGGGTAGGGGGAAGGTCAGCCGGCACGGGCACCCCGCGGAACGCCGTCTCTGCCGCACAATGCACTGCGACCTCGACGCAAGGAGCGCCGCCCTTCCAGGCGGCGCTCCTTGCGTCATAGGCCCGTGCCCCTCACGCGCGCCGGATCCGAACTCCGCCGTTCGTCGTCACCGCGCGGACGGTGGGGCCGCCGCTGCCGATCGTCGCCTCGATGTGGCGGCCGATCCGTCCCTGCATCGTGATCGGGAAGTCGATGTTGAAGCTTCCATTCACCGTCGACGCCTCGAGCCGTGCGTTGAAGCGTTCGGGGATCACGACGCTCACGCCCCCATTGCGCGTCTCGAGGTCGGCGCCGCGCCCCTCCCATCGCGAGCCGGCGAGGGTCAGCGTGATGCCGCCGTTCGTCGTCCGCCCGCGCAAGTCACCGCCTGCGCCCTTGATCGAGAGTCCGCCGTTGTTCGCCTCGAGGTCGAGCGTCCCCGAGACGCCGTCCACCGAGATGCCGCCGTTGCGCGTCCGGGCGGTGACGTCCATCCGGCGCGGCACGTACACGTGGTAGCTCACCGATGCACCTTCGTTGCGCCCCGTCGAGCCGACGTCGGCGCGAATGCGCCCCCGCTCGGTCGAGATGCGGATGTCGCGCGCGATCGCCTCCGCATCGCCGCTGCTGCGTGCGTGGGCCTGGATGAGCGCGAAGACGGCGATGCTGTCGCGGTCCCAGGCGATGATGCGTGCGCCGCCGTTGTTACCGCCGTCGATGCTGATCGCGCTCGTCCCGCGGGGCCGTGGCCGGGGCGGCCGTGGCCAGCGCAAGGGCGATGGCGCCCGTCAGGAAATGGATTCGCATGGTGTCCGATACGGAGCGGTGAGCGCCGGGGCTCCGGCGGAAGTGGTGTTCTCGATCTCCGACAGCCCGATACCCGGAAAGGTTGGAGGACGGGTTGAATTCCGCTGTGTCCGCCGGGAACTTTGTGGGACCACTCCCACCCGCCATTCCCGGAGCCGAGATGATCCGCCACACCATCCTTGCCGCCGCCCTGCTTGCCGTCACCGTCGTCCCTGCCTGCGCCCAGGAGCAGCAGCCGGCCGCCGCCGCTGCAGACCTCACCGTCGAGGCGAGTGGGCGCGGGCGGACGGCCGTCGGGCTCCGCCGCGGTCGCACCCCCGTCGAGCTGTCGATCGACTACGGAGTCCCCGTCCTGCGCGGACGCCCCCTCGCCTCCCTCGCGCCGGCCGGCCGCGTCTGGCGCCTCGGCGCGAACAGCTCCACGACCCTGAAGACGGAGGCGGAGCTGAGCTTCGGGCGCGCCGTGATCCCCGCGGGCACCTACTCGCTCTTCGCCGAGCCTGGCGCCAACGGCTGGACGCTCATCGTGAACAAGCAGAGCGGGCAGTGGGGCACGCAGCACGATCCGCAACAGGACCTCGCGCGCATCCCGATGACGGTGCGCACGCTCAGCGCGCCGGTCGAGGCGTTCACGATGTGGCTCATCCCGGCCGGTGCCGGCGCGGCGCGCGGCCGGCTCGTGCTCGCGTGGGGCGACGTCGAGGCATCGGCCGACTGGACGGCGAAGTAGCAGCGTCGCGCCGTCGGGTGAGACGAGCCGGTGCGCGCGGCTCGTCTCGCGGCCGGCTCCGGCGGGGGGGTTAGATTCCACGCCGAACCCACTCCCGACCGGTCATGAATCGCCTCCAACGCCTGCACGCTGCCGGCCAGTCCATCTGGCTCGACTTCATCGACCGCACCCTGCTCGGCTCCGGCACGCTGGCCCGCCGGATCGAGGAGGATGCGCTCACCGGGATGACCTCGAACCCGACGATCTTCGAGAAGGCACTGGCCGAGGGGGGCGCCTACGATGCTGACCTCATGGCAGCCCCCGACGGCGCGACGGCATTGGAGCTCTTCGAGGCGGTGGCCGCGAGCGACGTCCGCGCGGCGTGCGACATCTTTCGTCCCGTGTACGACCGCACCGACGGCGTGGATGGCTATGTCTCGCTCGAGGTCAGCCCCGGCACGGCCAACGACGCCAATGAGACGGTTGCCGAGGCGCAGCGCCTCTGGGCCCTGGTCGAACGCCCCAACGTGATGATCAAGGTGCCCGGCACCGAGGCCGGCGCCACCGCGGCGCGGCGCTTGATCGCGGACGGCATCAACGTCAACGTGACGCTCCTGTTTGCCGTCGAGGCACATGGGCGCGTCATCGAGGCCTACATCGCCGGGCTCGAGGATCGCGCCGCCGCGGGCAAGCCGGTGAACCGCATCGGAGGCGTCGCCAGCTTCTTCGTGAGCCGGGTGGACAGCGAGATCGACAAGCGGCTCGATGCGATGATCGCCGCTGCGAGCGACGAGGGAGCGCGGTCGCGGCTCGCTGCCCTCAAGGGACGCGCCGCCATCGCCAACGCGAAGATGGCGTACCGCCTCTTCCAGGAGCGCTTCAGCGGCGAGCGATGGGAGCGCCTCGCGGCGAAGGGCGCACGCGTGCAGCGGCCCCTCTGGGCGAGCACGAGCACCAAGAATCCCGCGTATCGCGACGTGCGCTACGTGGAGGAGCTCATCGGTCCCGACACCGTGAACACGATGCCGCCGCAGACCCTCGAGGCCTTCCGCGACCACGGCGAGACGCGGCGCTCGGTCGACGAGGACGTGGACGACGCGGAGCAGTTCCTGCGCGACCTGGAGGCGGCCGGCATCCCGATGCGCGGGGTCACCGACCAGTTGCTCGGGGAGGGGCTCGCGAGCTTCGGCAAGTCGTTCGATACGCTCATCGCCGGGCTCGAGGCGAAATCGCGCGAGCTCGGTCGCGCCGCCGCGGCGCGCTGAGGACCAGGTGACCGCCTACCCCCGGACCAAGATCGTCTGCACCCTCGGCCCGGCGACGGCTACGCCCGATGCGCTGCGCGGGTTGATGAACGCCGGCATGAATGTCGCCCGGCTCAACTTTTCGCACGGCACGCACGAGCAGCATGCGGAGCGGATTGCCTCGATCCGCAGCATCGCCGACGAGCTGCAGCGGCCGATCGCGATCCTCGGCGACCTGCAGGGCCCGCGCATCCGCATCGGGGAGCTGGCGACGCCGCTCCTCCTCACCGAGGGGATGGACCTCACGCTCGTCCCCGAGGGAAAGGGTGCACCCGGGGAGATCCCGGTCACGTACGCCGGGCTCGCCGGCGACGTGCACGTCGGCGACCGGATCCTCATCGCCGACGGGGTGATCGACCTGGTCGTGCTCGAGGTGGACGCCCCGCGCGTGCATGCCCGCGTGCTGCACGGCGGCCCGCTCTCGAGCCACAAGGGGATCAACCTTCCCGGCGTGCCCGTCTCCGTCCCGTCGATCACCGAGAAGGACCGCGGCGACGTGGCGTTCGCGATCGGGCAGGAAGTGGATTACCTCGCGCTGAGCTTCGTGCGCCGCGCGCAGGACATCGCCGAGCTGCGCGCGATGATCCCCAAGGAGATCCTGGTCGTCGCGAAGATCGAGAAGGACGTCGCGCTCGACAACATCGAGTCCATCATCCGCGCGACAGACGCCGTGATGGTCGCCCGCGGCGACCTCGGCGTGGAGCTCCCCTTCGAGGAGGTACCGATCGCGCAGAAGCGGATCATCGCGCTGTCGAATCGCCTGGGGCGGCCGGTGATCACGGCGACGCAGATGCTCGAGTCGATGATCCACAACCCGCGCCCGACGCGCGCGGAGGCGAGCGACGTCGCCAACGCCATCCTCGACGGCACCGACGCGGTGATGCTCTCCGGGGAGACGGCCGCTGGCCAGTATCCGCGACTTGCCGTCGAGGCGATGACGCGCATCATCGTCGAGATCCAGTCACACCCGCAGCCGTGGCGCCGCGACGAGCGCGTCACGCGCGAGGGCGTGGTGAGCACCGAGGACGCCATCGCCGCCGCGAGCGCCGCCGCCGTCCGCATGCTGAGCGCGCCGTGCATGGCGGTGGTGACGAAGAGTGGCGCCAGCGCCCGCGT
>JACDHQ010000216.1 GCA_013820975.1 Gemmatimonadaceae bacterium | reverse complement strand
GGAGGACAGTATGCCGACCATCAAGTTTCAGCCGACCACGGCCAAGAGCCTCAAAGCGAATCCCGCCGCGCGCGTCGAGTATTTCGACCTCGATCAACCGGGACTCGCGCTGCGCGTCACCGCGGCCGGCGCCAGCAGAGCGAAGCGGCGGCGACGTTCCCGGTGACGGACTTCCGGGGCCATGATCTGCGGCGGACGGCGGCGTCACTGATGGCCGGCGGCGGCGTGCCCCGGTTGACCATCAGCAAGATCCTGAACCACGTCGAGACGAGCATCACAGCCGTCTACGATCGGCATTCCTACGACGCCGAGAAGCGCGCGGCGCTCGACTGGTGGGCCGTGAAGCTGGTCGCCATCATCGAGAACCGCAAGGGGACGGTACTCGCGTTCAGCAGGGGCGCGTAATGGCGCGCCCGCGCCGCGCACGTGTGGACTGGCTCGCGGCCGTGGCTCGCCCGCTCGACGAGCTGGACCAGGAGTTAGCGCAGCAAGGCGCTACACTGGCGACGAAGAAGCCATCGAGGACGGCAGACCGGACGCGACAGTTTCATGCGCAGGCGGTCGAGCAATTGCGCCATGCACGGGCCGCCCTGGCGCACGACCCCAGAGCGGCACGCGCGGCCTATCACGCCTTACAGGCGCATGCGCTTGCGCGATACCTCGACGCGCAGCTCGGTATCGCCCATCGACGCGCGCAGGCGGAACGCTCGCGCCAAGGGGTGCACACCAAACGTGACGAGCGGTCCCGCGACGACGACGCGCTGCGGCGCGCTATCGCGGCTGTGCGGGCCACACGCCCATCGGCGACGATCCGATCTATCGCCACGGCGCTGCTCTCGCGGTGGGGCAACCCCTACACGACGGCGCCGGAGAAATCGCGTGCGATCGATGCGCTCCGCAAGCGGCTCGAACGGCTCGACGGAGAAAAGTAGGACGCGCGCCGCGGTTCTGTCCTATTGCGCGTGCTTTCATTTTCTCCATGAGCACGCAGACGCAGACATCCACGCTCCCCCGATTGCACTCGGCACGCGCTATCTGTGAGGCGCGCGGCATCAGCGAGGCCACGCTCTGGCGCGAGCGCCAGCGGGGCATGCTAGACGAACCCATCCAAATCTCGGCCGGCCGCAAGGGCTGGACCGACGAGCAATTGACGGTGTGGCAGGCGCGCCGTCAGCAGGCATCACGGGAGGCGCGGTAAGCCGTACGCGCGTGCGCCCCGCACCGGCTGGATCCGGGCGAGGCGCCGAGCGTCAGCACGCGACGACGTGATGACACCCACCACCATCGTAGCACCGACACTCGCCGCACGAATCACGGCGGCGCACGAGGCCGCCATCGGCGCGGCCCGATCCGCCATCGAGCACGCCCGCGACTGCGGCGCGCTACTCCTCGAAGCGAAAGCCGGCGTGGCACATGGCGAGTGGCTACCCTGGCTCAGCGAGCACTGCCCGACCATCGGCACCCGGCAAGCGCAGAAGTACATGCGGCTCGCGGAAGGCTGGCCGGCCATCGCGGCAAATACGAATTGCGATTCGCATTTGACGATCGACGAAGCCGTGCGGCTGCTCGCGGCGCCGAAGGACGAGACGCCCGAGCCCGGCGACGATGAACCGCTCGCGGCGGCGCTGCTGCGGTTCCGCCGGCTGGTGCAGGACGCCGAACATGAGGCCACGCAGACGCGCCGGGAGTTGGCGCTGCTCGGCGCGGCGCTGACCGCCCCGGACCTCTCGATCGAGGACGCGGCCTACATCCGCACGCGCGCCGAGGCGATCGAGTCGTCATGGTGGGACCGCAACGTTTGCGCGCTCGCGGCCTGGGGGGACGTGCTCAACGGCGTGGACGCGGCCGGCTGGGCTGACCTGATGCGCGAGTTGATCGCGCACCCGGAGGCGATACCAGGATTCATCCTCATGTGCAAGGACCGGATCGGCGACACGGAGGCCACGTCATGATCCGGGCCGACGACGACAGGATCGACATCTTGATCGAGCGGCAGATCGACCTCCTGGCCGCCATCGCGGCCGCTGACGAGGACCAGCTCCCGGCGCTCTACGCCATGCGCCGACGCAACGACTGGCAGTCCGAGCAGTGGCTCGACGAGGCCGAGGCGGTGACCCGTGCGTAACAGCACTGTCACAGCGATCCCGACCTTGTATCGGGGCATCCGGTTTCGCTCACGCCTGGAAGCGCGCTGGGCCGCGTTCTTCGACCAGTGCCAATGGCCCTGGCGCTACGAACCGCTCGACCTCGACGGCTACATCCCGGACTTTGTGCTGCCGTTCCCGCACGGGCCCATGCTTGTCGAGGTAAAGCCGGCGCTCTACCTTGAAGACCTCCGGGCCCACACCGCGAAGATCGACGCAAGCGGCTGGCACCATGAAGCCGTGCTGGTCAGCGCCAGCTACTTCGACGACGACGACTGCACGTCGCATCACAACAGCGTGGCGATCGGACTCCTGCGAGAAAAGTGTGAGGACGACACTTATTGGTGGGAGGCCGGGACGGGGTTCCGGTGCGGCTGCTGTGGCGTGTTGTCGTTCTACCACGACATGCAGTCGTTTCGGTGTCGCGTGCGGGGCTGTTACGACGGCGATCACTACCTTGGCGACCCGGCCCGCGCAGACTTCGCGGCCGCCTGGGCCACCGCCTCGAACACGACGCAATGGGGGCAGCGATGACGTGGACCGCGGCTGACCTCGATCTGCATGGCCGCCTCGGCATCGACGCGGAGTTGCTCCAGCGCCACGCCATGCGCGTTGATGACCGCGAAGGCCGCGAGGTGCTCAGCCTGAACGGCAAGCCGGGCACGTTCGCCGGCATCGCATATCACTACCACGACCCGCGCACGGATCATCAGGTCCATGCGCGCGTGCGCCTCGACCATCCGCCGGTGAAGGCCGACGGCATGCCCGACGGCAAGTATCGGAGTGCCTACGGCAACCGCCCGCATTTGTTTTTTCCCCGTGGACTCTCGGACCTCCTGGCCGACACGACCGTGCCGGTGATCTTCGTCGAGTCAGAAAGAGCGGCACTCGCCATCCTGGCCGCGGCGGTTCGTGCCGGCCGCCGGGTGCTCGTCGTGGCGACGGGTGGATGTTGGAGCTGGCGCGGCGTGCGCGGGAAGGCGACGGCGCCCGATGGGACGCGGGTTGACGAAAAGGGGCCGGTGCCTGACCTCGACTTGATCACGTATACCGGCCGCCCCGTCACGATCCTGTTCGACGCCCGGCCAAATGATTCGGTGCGTGCGGCGCGTCGGGCGTTCGGGCGCGAGCTGCGCGGACGGGGCGCGGACGTGCGACACGGACACCTGCCGGATGATGACGTGCGCGTGAACGGCCCCGATGATCTGATTGCCGCTCGCGGCGAGGCCGCGCTGTGGGCCGTGATCGACGGCGCGACGACGGAAGAGTTCCGGCGCCGGAAGAGTGGCGCGATTCTCGCGGACGACCTCGATAACATCCGCCTCGCGTTGATGCAGGTCGGCACGGTCCTGCGGTTCGATGCGTTCGCCCAGCACGTCCTGCTCGACGGCGTGCCCCTCGACGACGTGGCGCTGGATCGGTTGTGGGTCCGCCTCAATGACACGTGCGGATTCCGACCCTCGAAAGAAACACTCCGCACGGTGCTCGTCGTCGAGGCGCATCGGTCTACCGTGCATCCCGTGCGCGCCTACCTCGACGCCCTGACGTGGGACGGCGTGCCCCGCCTCGACACGTGGCTGATTGACCTTGCGGGCGCGGCGCCCTCCGACTACGTGCGCGCGATCGGTGCGCTGCCGTTGCTCGCGGCCGTGCGACGGATCCGCCAGCCCGGCGCGAAGTTCGACGAGCTGGTGATTCTGGAGTCGCCGCAAGGCACGTTCAAAAGCTCGGCGCTGCGGGCCCTGTGCCCAAATGATGCGTGGTTCTCGGATGACCTGCCCCTCGGCGCGGATTCCAAGCACGTGATCGAACGCACATCCGGGCGCTGGATTATCGAGGCGTGCGAGTTGCACGGGCATCGGGGCCGCGAGGCGGAGCAGCTCAAAGCCTTCCTGAGTCGGCAAGTGGATGGCCCCGTGCGCCTCGCGTATGCGCGCCTCCCGGTGAGCGTGCCCCGCCAGTTCATCATGATCGGCACCACGAACAACCTGACCAGTTATCTCAAGGACTCGACCGGCGCGCGGCGGTTCTGGCCCGTGCGCGTCGAGGGGTTCGACCTCGCGGCCGTGACCCGTGACCGGGATCAGCTCTGGGCGGAAGCGGCCTGCCGTGAGGCGGACGGCACGTCGATCCGGTTGGCGTCCGGGCTGTGGGCTGAAGCGGGCGAACACCAGGAGCAGCGGCGAGCCGGCGACCCGTGGGAAGAGATCCTTGAGCCACTGCTCGACACCGACGACGACGCGGTATCGGTGGATGACATCTGGGACGCACTGAAACTTGAAGCCAGTTACCGCGACAACCGGGCCGCCGATCGGGTGGCCGCCATTGCGCAGCGATACGAGTTTGTCGCCAAGCGCAAGTGCCGGCGCGGAGGCCCGCCGCGGTACTACTGGGTCCGGGGGCGCGCGGTATGAGGGTGTTCCGACCTGTTCCTACCTAGCATTAGAAGCATGCTGGTTCGTCCCCTTCGGCGCTGTGGTCGCCTCCCGGAACAGCCGCAGCGCCCGAAGGCTCCTTGCAGCCACTGCGATGAGGGCGGCAAATTGTGCATTTGTGCACAGTTTGGGCGCAGCGCCAGAAGCGAATCCGCCAGCCGCTGCGATTCCCGCCCATGGGCGGGATTTGCCACCGTCGTGACGAACCAGCGCCCAAGCGATCCCGCAGCCGCTGCGATAAACCAGCACACGGCGGCAAGTGCTCAAAATGAGCAGCAACACGTCCGCGCTCCACCGCCTTGACCAGTTCCGGCGTGCCCTTGTCGAGCGGGCGCTGTCAATGACATTGAGACACCAAGGGTCCAGTAAGTAACGAATCCCCCGGCACAGCCGGGGGCATTTACCGTCGCTGGCCC
>JACDHQ010000215.1 GCA_013820975.1 Gemmatimonadaceae bacterium | reverse complement strand
CCCCCGTGAGACGACACCTCGCAATGCCGTTGCACGGTCGCGAGCCGGTGCTCCCCCGTGAGACGACAACTCACAATGCCGTTGCACGGTCGCGAGCCGGTGCTCCCCCGTGAGACGACAACTCGCAATGCCGGTGCACGGTCGCGAGCCGGTGCTCCACCGTGAGACGACTCTTCAGCCTTCCACGATCCCGCGGATCGTCTCGTACCACTCGGTGCCGGTGGTGAGCCTGGCGAGGTAGCCGGCCAGCCGGATGCGCGCATAGTCTCCCCGATAGTTCACGGCGGTTCGCACCCGCTCCGCCACCAGGTCCCCACCGCAGTACGGCGCCAGCGGTGCACGGTGCGGCGTCTGCAGGATCGCCTGGGCCGTGACTTCCACGAGCATGTCGGGGATCGGTTGCAGCCACGCGCGCACTGCCGGGTGCTGGGCGGCGTGCCAGCGGGCGATCGCGTCGCGATGCATCGGCTCGGCGCGGACGCGCTGCACGAGCGCATCGCGCAGGTCCACCCAGTTCCGCTCGAGGAACCAGCTCGGCACCGGCGGCGTGTCCTCGCCATGCGCGAGGATCTCGGCAATCACCGCGTGCATTCGCGGGCGCAGGCGGCGCGCGCGCTCGGCCAGCATGCGTTCAGACAGCGCCTGGCGGCGCGGGACCGCCGTCACCTCGGGATTCGCATTCAACGCCGCCGACTCGCGCCCCGGTCCCCAATCGGTCCCCTGGATCTCGGAGCGGGCGTGATCGGCGACCGGCCTGCGGATCGTTCCGCTCGCATTGAGCAGCACGGCCACCAGCGCGTCACGCGCGGGCGCGGACTCGTCGTGCCGCGCCGCATAGGCGACGAGCGCCTGCACGTCACGTGGGTCCGGATCCCCCTCGAGGTGCTCGAGCGCCGCGATCCCGATCTCGGTTGCCGCTTCACGCCCGATCGTGGGCGCGACGCCGTGCGGGTCGGCGAGGATCGCGAGGAGCGGCGAGTCGGGGAGCAGCGTCGCCATCAGGCGTCTGCGCCCGTGGAGGCCGTCGAGCCGGCGAGGGAACGCCCGGCGCGCAGGCGGCTCCGCACGGGATCGCCCACCGTTGCCTGCGCGTTGTCGTCGAGCGGACCGGGCATGTGAGGATGGGTCGGCGGACCCTGGGTCCCGGCCGGGGCGCGGGGCGGGGCGGGCGCCCCGTTCCATAACATCGCGCATGCGCAGGCGCCCGCCTAGTGGAGACCCGCGACCGACTGGCATATTACGCGACGGTGTAACCTGCCCCACAGTCCAGCTACCGGGCCCGCATGACCAGTCCAACTCCCCTCGGCGACGGCACGCCGACGCCTCCCCACGACCCGGTGCTCCCGGGGCGACGCGGCGGCATCCTCGACACGATCGAGCGCGTCGGGAACCGGCTCCCCGATCCTGCAGCGCTCTTCCTCATCCTGCTCCTGGTGGTGTGGGGCGTGTCCGCGCTCGTGGCGCCGATGCAGTTTGCGGAGATCGACCCCCGCAGCGACGCGCCCATCCAGGTGAAGAACATGCTCGCGCCTGCCGCGCTGGCGGACTTCCTGGGCCGGATGGTCACGATCTTCACGAGCTTCGCCCCGCTGGGCGTGGTGCTGGTGGCGCTGCTCGGCGTCGGCGTGGCGGAGCACACGGGGTTCATCAACGCCGGGCTCAAGTCGATGCTGAGCGTGACCTCGGCGAAGCTGCTGACGCCGATCCTCATCCTCGTCGCCGTGGTGAGCCACACCGCGGCCGACGCCGGCTACGTGCTCGTCATCCCGCTTGGCGCGGTCATCTTCTATGCGGCCGGGCGACATCCGCTGGCGGGAATCGCGGCGGCGTTCGCAGGGGTCTCCGGCGGATTCAGCGCCAACTTCATTCCGTCCGCCATCGATCCCCTGCTCGCGGCGCTCACCCAGGAGGCGGCGCAGATCCTGGCGCCGGAGCGCCTGGTGAACCCGCTGGCGAACATCTACTTCACCGGCGCCTCGACGCTGGTGATCGTGCTGCTCGGTTGGTACATCACCGATCGCATCATCGAGCCACGGCTGCAGCGCACGCTGGTGGACGGCGACCTGAACGAACTGCCGACGCTGGGGGAGACTGGACCAGGTGAGGCGCGCGGTCTGCGGTGGGCGATGCTGGCGATGCTCGCGGGCGTGGCCCTGCTGGCACTGGCTTCGTACTTCCCCGGCTCGGCGCTGCGCTCGCCGACGACGGGCAGCCTCACGCGTGCCGATGCGCCGCTCATGCGCGGCATCGTGCCGCTCATCTTCCTCCTCTTCCTGATTCCGGGCGTGGTGTACGGGTACGTCGCCGGCACCGTGGAATCGCACAAGGACATCATCAAGGGGATGAGCAAGGCGATGAGCACGATGGGCTACTACATCGTGATGGCCTTCTTCGCCTCGCTGTTCATCGCCTCGTTCAACGAGTCGAACCTCGGCGCGCTGCTGGCGCTGAAGGGCGCGACCGCGCTGCGGAACATCGGCCTGCCGGCGCAGGTGACGATCGTCGGCATCATCCTGCTCAGCGGGATGGTGAACCTGTTCGTGGGGTCCGCATCGGCAAAGTGGGCGCTCCTGGCGCCGATCTTCGTGCCGATGCTGATGGGTCTCGGGATCTCGCCCGAGCTCACGCAGGCCGCGTATCGCGTCGGCGACTCGACGACGAACATCATCACGCCGCTGATGCCCTACTTCCCGCTCGTGGTGGTGTTCTGCCAGCGCTACGTGCGGTCCACCGGCATCGGGACCCTGGTGTCGCTGATGCTGCCGTATTCGGCCGCCTTCCTCGTGGTGTGGACGCTGTTCCTCATCGGCTACTGGCAGCTCGGCATCCCGCTCGGACTCGACGCGCCGTACACCTTCCAGCCGTGAGCCCACGCAGGACCCGCTCCCCGCGGCGACGCTGGTACGTGCTCGCCGCCGCGGTGGTCTTCATCGCGGCGGCCGTCGGCGGGCCGTACAACTACCTGGCCCGCGCCCCGATCCGCCGCCACCCCGCGACGTTCAACTTCGCCCAGGCGATGCGGACGGACACGGCGGTGGCGTTGGCGGGCAACGTGACCGGGCACGTGATCATCATCTCGGTGGACGGGCTGCGCGCCGACGCGATCGCGCGGTACGCGCCACCCAACATCTCCCGGCTGGCCCGCGAGGGCGCCGCGTCGGTGACGGCGCAGACGATCGAGCCGAGCCTGACGCTGCCATCGCACACGTCCATGCTCACCGGCACCGAACCCTCGGTGCATGGCATCACCTGGAATACCGACCTCACCGCCGTGCGCGGCAAGGCGCTTCCCGTCCCGACCGTCTTCGCGCTCGCGAAGGCGCGGGGGCTGCGCACGGCGGCGTTCTTCAGCAAGTCGAAGTTCCACCATCTCGAGGACCTCGAGGCACTCGACTATTCGCAGTCGCCCAACGGGGGCTGGGGAAAGATCTTCGCGTATCGCACCGCTGACGACGCGGTGCGCTACCTCGCCCGTAATCGACCCAACCTGATGTTCGTGCACCTGGGCGATCCCGACTACACCGGCCATGCACTGAAGTGGATGAGCGGTCCCTACCAACGGGCGGTGCAGGCTGCAGACCAGGCGGTCGGCCGCATCGGCGACGCAGCGGATTCGGCGTTCGGTCGCGGCGCGTACGTGATCATCCTCTCGGCGGACCACGGCGGCGTCGGACGCGCGCATGGCGCCAAGGACCCGCTCAACAGCACGATCCCGTGGATCGCGTGGGGGGCGGGGGTCCGCGAGGGGACGACGCTTCCGCCGGGCATCCGCACGACGCACACTGCTGCGACCGCGCTCTGGCTGCTCGGCATCGGCATTCCGGCGCACATGAGCGGCGTGCCGGTCACGTCTGCGTTCCGTGCCGAATTCAGCGCCCCCGCAGCGCAACCCTGAGCAGCAGCTTCACCAGCCCGTTCGCGCGTGCACCGTAGGGCGGATTGAAGAGCGCGGTCGGCGCAAGGCGACGCTGCACCATCACGCCGCGCTTCTTCGAGAAGGTCTCGAACCCGTCGAATCCGTGATAGTGCCCCATTCCGCTCGCACCCGCCCCGCCGAACGGCAGGTTGTGCTGGCCGAGGTGGTACAGGCAGTCGTTGATCGTGACGCCGCCGGACATCGTGTGCTGCAGCACGTGATCGACCCGCGTCCCATCATCGTCGAAATAGTAGAGCGCGAGCGGGTGCGGGCGCGAATTGACGTAGGCGAGCGCCTCGTCGAGCGACCGATAGGTGACGACGGGGAGGATCGGCCCGAAGATCTCCTCCTGCATCACCGTCATCCCATCGTTCGCCCCGAAGAGCAGGGTCGGTGGAAAGAGCCGCTCACCGGGGGCCCCCAGGTCATCACCTGCGGAGAGGGTCGCAGCGCGGGCGCCACGCTGCACGGCGTCGTCCACGAGTGCCTGAAGCCGGGCGAAGTGCCCTTCGCTGACGATGCGCGTGTAATCGGCATTGCCAGTGAGCCGGGGATACATCGCCGCGACCGTGCGGCGCGCATCGCGCTCGAATGCGTCCTCGGTGCCGGCAGGGAGGAGCACGTAGTCCGGCGCGACGCAGGTCTGGCCGGCATTCACCAGCTTGCCCGCCATGATACGTGATGCCGCGCGCGCCAGGTCGTAGCTCTCGTGCACGATTGCCGGCGACTTGCCACCCAGCTCGAGCGTCACCGGCGTCAGTCGCTCCGCAGCGGCCTGCATCACCAGCATGCCGACCCGGGTGGACCCGGTGAAGAAGAGATGGTCGAACGGCAACCGGGTGAACTCGCTCGCCACGTCGGGCCCGCCGGTCACACAGCTGACGTATTCCGGCGGAAAGGCAGTGGCGATGATCTCGGCGATCAGAGCCGCCGAGCGGGGAGTGATCTCCGAGGGCTTGAGCAGCACGTGGTTGCCGGCGGCGATCGCGTCGATCAGCGGGCCGAGGGTCAGGAGCAGCTGGTAGTTCCAGGCACCGACGATGCCGACGACGCCCACTGGCTGGTACTGGTAGAAGGCCCGGCT
>JACDHQ010000214.1 GCA_013820975.1 Gemmatimonadaceae bacterium | reverse complement strand
AATGCGCTGAGTGGCTATCTCGATCTCCTCCTCATGGAGCTCCGCGGGCCGCTGACGGACGCGCAGCGTGCGGACCTTCAACGGATGCAACGCAGCCAGCGTCATCTCACGAGTCTGATCAACGATGTCCTGAACTTTGCCACGCTCGACGTCGGGCACACCGAGTTCACTATTGCGCCCGTCAACGTGGGCGATGTAGTCCGCGACGTCGAGGAGTTGGTCAGCCCGCAGTGCGCTGCCAAACAGATTCACTGCGAGCTCGAGATTCCGTCACCGGGACCCACGGCGGCGGCAGACCGGGAGCGAGTCGCGCAGATCCTGCTCAATGTCCTGGCAAATGCCGTCAAGTACACGGATCCGGGTGGCCGCATTCATGCCTCGTGCGGTGCGACCGCGCAGGCGGTCCGCGTCGTCGTGACGGACTCCGGCCGCGGGATCCCGCGCGATCAACTCGAACGCATCTTTGATCCGTTCGTGCAGGTCGAACGGCGGCTGACCTCGGCCGCGGGCGACGGGGGCGTCGGGCTCGGACTCGCCATCTCCCGCTCGCTCGCCGAGGGGATGAACGGGTCGCTGACCGTGGAGAGTGAGCTCGGCGTCGGGAGCACTTTCACTCTGCTCCTGCCGCTGCTTCGGCCCCCAGCGACGTAGTTCTATTCCGGCACGACGCCGGGCGTGCACGCCCAAACGCCCCGGCGGGAACATCGGTAATGGCCGCACTCGGTGAGGGACAGCGTTGGACGGCGACGGCGCAATGTCCCGCCGCCACCCGTGCCGCCGTTCATCGCCCGAGCAGGAGGGAGGCGACCAGCGCGACCACCACGACGAGCACGACCGCGCCGCCGTAGCGGCGCAGGATGCGGTGTACTGCCGGGCCGAAAAGGTACGCGAGCGCGGCGATCGGGACGTACTTGAGGGCACGCCCGAGCAGAGAGCCAACGATGAACGGCGGCACCGGGAGCGACGACGCGCCCGCCATCATCGTGTAGAGCATGTACGGGATGGGCGTGTCGCCGGAGGTCACGAGCGCCAGCATCATGTTGTCGCGGTACACGCGCCCGACCGTCTCCATGTGTCCCACGAAGCCATACGATGCGAACAGCGGCTGCACGAACTCGCCGAAGCGCGTGGCGCCGAGCTGGTAGCCGATGACACCACCCACGACCGAGGCCCCCGTCGCGAGTGTCGCGAACCACCAGGCACGTTTCGGCCGTCCGAGGGTGAGCGCGAGTGGAAGCGGAGTGATGCAAGGGGACGACCATCGGCGTCCATTCGCCGCAGCGTACGTACGTCCGATTTGTCGGTGATTGGGTATTTTGCCAACGCCGCAGCGTAGCGCCAGGGACGGACCCGGGACGGACCCGGGACGGCGTCACCCCCCCGGCGGAACGGTCCCCACCTTGCACCACGCCCGCCGGTGCAGCCAACCAATATCATGCCCTCCCCGATTCCCCCCTACGCGTCACTCGGCGCCCGGCCTCCGGAGCCGCCGGCCGAGCGCCGGCCGCACACCCTCACAGGCGACGTGCGGACCCATGAGAACTTCGCCTCCCGGCATCTCGAGCAACAGCGGCACGTCATGGTCTACCTGCCGCCGGGGTACGATGCCGGCGGAGTCCGCCGCTACCCGGTGCTCTACCTCCACGACGGCCAGAACGTGTTCGATCGGGCCACTGCCTTCGGCGAGGAATGGCAGGTCGACGAGTCCGCGCAGGCCCTCATCATGTCCGGCGCGATCAGCCCGCTCATCATCGTTGCGGTCTACAACGCCGGCGCGCATCGCGTCGACGAGTACACGCCGACGGAATTGCCCGACAATGGCGGCGGCGGCCACGCCGACGATTACGGGCGGATGCTTGTGGAGGAGCTGAAGCCGTTCATCGACGCCGGGTATCTCACCTTGCCGTCGGCCGCCTCGACGGCTGTTGGCGGCTCGTCACTTGGCGGACTGCTGTCGATGCACCTCGGCATCCGCTACCCCACCGTGTTCGGCCGGCTCGCGGTGCTCTCGCCGTCCATATGGTGGGACGATCGCATCATCGTCCGCTCGGTCGAGGCACTTCCCCGCAAGCTGCCCACCCGCATCTGGCTCGACGTCGGCACACGCGAGGGTGCGGCAGCCTCCACCAACGCGCGCGCGTTGCGCGACGCGCTGGTTTCGCGAGGATGGACGGTGGGCGAGGACCTCATGTACGAGGAGGTCGAGGGTGGGGAGCATAACGAGCAGAGCTGGGGCGCCCGCATCGGACGCGTCCTCCAGTATCTCTTCCCGAAGCACTAGCGCCGGCATCCATGCATCGCGAACATCATCGGTGGTTCAGCCCCTCGCTCGGGCGCAACATGGACCTGCTGGCGTTCGGGCATTCCGGCGCCCGAATGCTGGTGTTCCCCACGTCGATGGGCCGGTACTACGAGTGGGAGGATCACGGGATGCTCGACGCGCTGCGTCACCCCATCGAGCAGGGATGGCTGCAGGTATTCTGCGTCGACAGTGTCGACGAGGAGAGCTGGTACGCCAAGTGGAAGCAGCCGGGTGACCGGGCGTGGCGGCATGTCCAGTACGATGCGTACCTCCGCGACGAGGTCGTACCGCTGACGTCGAGCGCGAACGGCAATCCGTTTCTCATGACGGCCGGTGCGAGCTTCGGGGCCTATCATGCGGTCACGTTCGCGCTGCGCTACCCGCACCTGGTGGGCCGGACGATCGGGCTCAGCGGCCTGTACGACATTCGCGACGTGACCGACGGCCACTCCGACGCCACCGTGGAGGCGTTCAACCCCGCGGAGTTCGTGCGGCACGAGTCGGATGCGAGCCGTGCCGAGGCGCTCCGCCGCCTCGAGATCATCCTGGCGATCGGGCGCGACGACCCGATGCGCGGCAACAACGAATACTTCTCCGGCCGCCTCTGGTCGGCGGATATCTGGCATGCGCTGCGGGTATGGGACGGCTGGGCGCATGACTGGCCGTACTGGCGGCAGATGCTGCAGGCGTATGTGAACGGCGATCGATGATGCTGCACGCCGGCAGCGCGGTCGGATAGCGGAGAGCCCTCTTCCACCCCCACTCCCCGAACTCGGGACACGCATGGCATCCATCACCAAAGTCGGATTGATCGTTGGCCGCGAGTGGTCCTTTCCGCCGGCGTTCATCGAGGAGGTCGCGCGGCGCGACGAGGGCGTCGTGGTGGAGATGGTCTCGCTCGGGGGCACGGCGATGGACGCCCCGGTGGACCACGCGGTGCTCGTCGACCGCATCTCGCACGAGGTGCCGTACTACCGGACGTTCCTCAAGCACGCGGTGCTGCAGGGCGTCACGGTCGTGAACAATCCGTTCATGTGGTCGGGCGATGACAAGCTCGTCGACGCGAGCCTCGCCACGAAGCTCGGCGTGGCCAGCCCCAGGACGATCGCGCTGCCGAACCGCGAGTACATCCCGGGCATCCATCCGCAGGAGAGCCTGCGGAACCTTGCCTACCCGCTCGACTGGGACGGGATTCTCGCGTACATCGGATTGCCGTGCATCCTCAAGGATGCGCACGGCGGTGGATGGCGCGACGTGTACGTATGCAAGTCGAAGGAGGAGCTGATCCACCACTACGACGGGTCGGGACAGCTGACGATGATCGTGCAGGAGTTCATCGAATGGGAGCACTTCGTCCGGTGTCTCGCGCTGGGGCAGCGCGACGTGCTGCCGATGAAGTACGATCCCCGCGAGCGCCGCTACCTCGTGGAGCACGATCACCTCTCGCCGGCGCTCGGGACCCGCATCGTCAATGATTCGCTCACGCTCATGCGGGCGCTCGGGTACGACATGTGCTCGCTCGAGTTCGCGGTGCGCGACGGGGTGCCGTATGCGATCGACTTCATGAATCCGGCGCCGGACATGGATGTGAACTCGCTCACCCCGCACTACTTCGCCTGGACGGTGAAGCACATGGCCGACCTGGTGATCAGGCTCGCGAAGGCGCCGCGGCCAGCGCTGGATCTGCGATGGGGCGACTTCCTCGCGGGCCGCCGGGAGCGCGGGTGAACGACGCAACGCTGATGCGCGGCGCGGTCGACGCCTACCACGATCTGCTCAGCGACGACATCGCCGGCGAGTCGCAGGCGCAGCTGGATGCGCAGCTCGCCGCGCGGGGGTTGTTCTTCGGGGGCCGGTCACTGTGCACCGTGCTGCGCCCGCGGTTCTTCTCCCCGGCCCAGCACCACGGGATCCGCACCCGCATTGCTCCATTGCTCGGCGCGTTCCGCGGGGCGCACGCCGCGGCGCTCGTCGACGATGCGCTGCTCGCGCAGTTTCGGATGACGGAGTGGGAGCGGGAGATGGCCCACTGGGATACCGGGTTCCGCGACGCCATTCCGCTCTCGCGGCTCGATGCGTTCTACGTGCCCGAGACCGATACGCTGCAGTTCACGGAGTACAACGGCGAGATCCCGGCGGGCGCGGCGTATGGGGACGCCCTCGCTGAGGTCTTTCACGGGCTGCCCATCGTCCGCGAGTTCATGAAGGGATGGCACCTGCACGCCTTGCCCGCGCGTCCGCACACGCTGCACGCCCTCGTTGACTGCTACCAGCAGTGGCTCGGCCGTCGCGAGCTGCCCACCATTGCGATCCTGGACTGGAACGAGGTGCCCACGCAGAACGAGTTCCGGTTGTTCCAGGAGTACTTCGCTTCCCATGGTGTGGACTCGGTCATCGTCGATCCCGGCGAGGTGGAGTACACGGGCGGCCGGCTGCACGGCGGCGGCAGGCAGATCGACCTGATCTACAAGCGCGTGCTCCTCAGTGAACTCGTCGAGCGCGGCGGGCTGGATCACCCGGTGCTGCGCGCGGTCGAGGCGGGCGACGTGTGCATGGTCAATCCGCCGAGCTGCAAGATCCTGCACAAGAAGGCGAGCCTCGCGGTGCTCCAGGACGAACGCAACGCGCATCTCTTCACGGCGGAGCAGCAGGCCGCCGTGGCCGCGACCATCCCCTGGACGCGGGTCGTCGAGGAGCGCCGGAC
>JACDHQ010000213.1 GCA_013820975.1 Gemmatimonadaceae bacterium | reverse complement strand
CCGCCGTACCGGCAGTCGGCGTCGAACGCGCGTTCCGCCGTGAGCTCGGGGCGGAGCTCGAGGAGCTCGGCGTCGAGTGGCGCGAGTCGATGCAGACGCGCCATCTCGCGCCCGTTCCGCGGCTCGAGCGCCCCCGCCACTTCGCGGAGCACCTGCTCTCGGAGTCGCGCACGCGCGGAGGCGAGGTGTTCCTCGCGCCGGCGCTGAGCAGCGACGGGCGGCACGTCGCCTTCTTCGCCAACGGCAGCTACGCGCGCGGCGAGGTGTTCATCGACCTGTGGCTCGGTGACGCGCGCACGGGACGGCGCATCGAGCGGCTTGCCAAGAGCACGACGGGACCGTTCGAGGAGCTGCGCTTCCTCTACTCGCAGGCGGCGTTCTCCCCCGACGGCTCGATGCTCGCGTTCACCGCGCAGCGCCGCGGGCGCGACGTGCTGGTATTGATGGACGTGGCGCGTCGCCGTGAGATCCGGCGGCTCGACCTGCCGGTGGAGACGGCAATGAGCCCGAGCTTCTCTCCCGATGGGTCGCAGATCGTGTTCAGCGGCACGCGCGGTGGCATCTCCGACCTGTTCATCGTGGACGTGACCGGGGTGAACCTCAGGCAGCTCACCAGCGACCACTTCGGCGACTTGCATCCCGCCTGGTCGCCCGACGGCCGGCGCATCGCCTTTGCGACCGACCGCGGCAATGCGGCCGATCTCGCGGTGCTCGCCCTGCCGCCGATGCGCATCGCGACGTACGACCTCGAGCGTGGCGTGATCGAGATCCTCCCCGGACAAGCCGGGCTGTCGATCAACCCGCAGTGGTCCCCCGACGGCGAGACGCTTGCGTTCGTGAGCGACCGCAGCGGCATCCCCAACGTGTTTCTCTACGACTTCAGCGAGCGCGCACACTACCAGCTCACGAACCTGCTCGGCGGCGTCGCGGGGATCACCGAAATGAGCCCCGCCATCTCGTGGGCGCAGCGCGCGGATCACCTCGCGGTTTCGCACTTCGACGACGGCCGGTACACGGTGTGGTCGTTCGCGAACCCGCGCGCGCGCAAGCGGCTGCCCTACGCCGGCGAGAGCATCAGCATCGGCGCCGTCGCGCGGCGTCCCGGCTTCACCAGCGCCCCCGACCCGGCCGACGCCACCTACCGTCCGCCCGTCTCTGTCGCGCAGCTCCTCGACAGCGCCACCGTGGGGCTGCCCGACGCGTCGGAGATCGCCGACGCCGATTACCGCGCGCGGCTGCATCCCGACTACGTCGCCCGGCCGAGCATCGGCTACGCGCCCGACAGCTACGGCCGCAACGTCTTCGGCGGCACGACGGTGGTGCTGAGCGACATGCTCGGCGACGAGCGGGTGGGATTCGCCGCCGAGATCAACGGGCGGCTCGAGGAGGCGCGGCTCTTCGCCGCGTACTCGCTCCACGCCCGGCGATGGCAGTACAGTGCCGGCGTGTCGCAGTCTCCCTTCTACTTCCTCTCGAGCGACCAGATCACGGAGGGGAGCGACGGACGCCGGTTCGAGGACCAGGTGATCACGACGTACCTCGTGCGGCAGGGCTTCGCCGCCGCGGCGTACCCGTTCTCGCGATTCAACCGGCTGGAGCTCGGCGCCGGGTACAACACGATCGGCGTGCGTCGCTCGCTCGTGCAGCGCGATGTCACCGCCGGCCGGCGCGGACGGTTCGAGCTCGTCGAGCGCTCGCGTGGGGACGGGTTGGACTACGCGGACCTCCAGCTCGCGCTCGTCTCGGACAACACGCTGTCGGGCAACACGGGGCCGGCCTCGGGGCACCGCTACCGCGCCGAGCTGAATCCCGTCGTCGGTGGACTGCAGTGGGTGGAGTACCTCGCCGACCTCCGCCGCTACGACCCCATCATCTTCGGCACGCTCACCGTGGCGACGCGCCTGTACGCGAACTGGGCGGTCGGGCCTAACGAGACGGCGTTTCCCAAGTATGTCGCGCGTCCCGACTTCGTGCGCGGCTACGACCGCACGAACGCGTTCTACTCCACCGGCTGCCAGATCGCGACCCCCGCACCCTCCAACTGCAGCGCGGTGCAGCTGCTCGGCAGCCGGGCGATGGTGGGCAACATCGAGCTGCGCTTCCCCGTGCTGCGCCCGGTCATGCTCGGCTTCGCCCCGTTTGCGATCCCGCAGCTCGACGGGGCCGCGTTCTTCGATGTCGGCGTGGCGTGGTCGGCCGACCAGCAGCTCTTTGCCTCGCGGCCGCCGGAGTACGACGCGATGCGCCAGCGCTACCCGTTGCGCAGCTATGGGGCGAGCCTGCGGATGAACCTCTTCAACTACGCGACGCTGCGGTGGGACTATGCGGTGCCGCTGGACCAGCCCGAGCGGAAGGGGTTCTGGACGTGGAGTTTGTGGCCGTCGTTCTGAGGGCGCCGTGGTGCGGCCAGACTGCGGCGCCCCCGCCTGGCCACGCCGCCAAGGGGTGCCTGCTGGCCGCCCACCGCGCTAGCTTGTCCCCGGTGCGTCTGCTCCTCGCCTTCGCGCTCGTGCTCGCCGCTTGCGGCCCCGCGGATCGCTCCAGCAGCTCCGCCGCGCACGACGCTCCCTCCGCCAGCCTCAATCGCGGTCCCGATCCCCTCGTCCTTCGCGTCGAGCGCGCGGGGGGGCGGGCGCGCGTGTATGCGTACGACCAGCTCGATTCCCTCGTCTGGTCGGCCTCGGGCATGCCCCGGCTCGGCACGATCGTCGGCTTCGACCCCGACCAGGGGGTCATCGCCTTCGTGGACAGCCGGAACGTGCCCGGCCGCATCGACCTGCGGATGGGGAGCGTCTCGCAGGCCGGCTCGCGCTTCACGCTGACTGGCGCCAGGACCGCCGACGGCGGGTCGGTCTACGGCATTTCCGGCGGAAAGGCGGTGCGCTTCACGGATGCGGGCCCGTGGGAGTTCGACCCGGCCCGCGAGCTCTCGACGGTTTTCCCGCAGCCCGACGGCGCCCTGGTGGCGATGTCGCGGCGGCGGGAAGGGTCGGCCCAGCTCTGGCGCCTCTTCCCGCCCCAGACGCGCGTGCTCGACAGCGCGCTTGTGGAAGGCCTCACCGACGGCCCGCGGCTCCAGGGTGGCGACCGGATCTACCTCGGCGTGGACAACGGGGTGGCGGTGGTCAACGCGCGCACCCTCGACATCGTGCCCCCGATCGTGCTCGAGACGGCCGTGCGTGACATGGCAGCGACACCGAGTGGCGACCGGCTCTTCATCGCCGTGGAGTCGGATTCGCGGCTGTCGGTCTACGAGCGCTACCGCGGCCAGCTCGGCACCGGCGTGCCGCTCCCAGGAGAGGCCCGGGCGCTCCGGATGGATCCCCTCGGGCGCTACCTGCTCGTCCGCCCCGCGCAGGGGGATTCCGCGTGGGTCGTCGCCGTCGGCACCCGCAGCCACGTGGGCACCGTGCGCACCGCATGGCGGCCGGATCTCCCCTTCGTCGGCGCCGATGGCCGCGTCGCGACCGCGCAGGGAGATGACGTGGTGTTCGTGGATGGGGCGACGCTGCGCGCCGGGCCGCGGATCGCTGGAGGCGCGGCGGACCACTGGTACCCGTTCAACTGGTCTGGCTTCCGTCCGCGGGCGGAAGGGCTCGATCGCCCCGTCGAGTTCCAGGTGGACACGGGTACGGCCGCACCGGATACCACCGGCGGCGATGCGTCCTCCACCCCGCCGGCCGCCAGCCCGGCGCAGCCGCCGCGACCGGGCGCGCCCCAGTGGATGGTTTCATTCGCTTCCCTGCTGCTCGAGAGCCCGGCCCGGGTCATGGCGGACGAGATCACCGTCGAGGGGCAGCGTGCACGCGTCGAGACGTCGTTGCGCGATGGATCGCCCGTGTACCGCGTCGTCCTTGGCCCGTATTCCCAACGTGAGGCCGCGGAGCGGGTCGGTCGCGCCGCGGGCCGGCCGTACTGGGTGTATTCGGCGACGCCGTAGGCGATGCGCCGGCCATTCGACTGGGAGGCCGCCGGGGCACGTCTCGGCTCCGAACTCGATGATCATCACGCGATCGTGGTGCTTGGCGACGATCCCGTCGCCACCGCAGAGGTGGCGCTGGGGATCGGGCGCGCCCAGTCGGGGCGGCGGCGGGTCGCCGTGTGCGACCTGCTCGGGGAGGCGCCGCCGATCCAGGCGCTCGTGACCGGCGAGGACCTGCACGGCATCGTGGACAGCTTCACCTACGGGGTGTCGCTGAACCGGATTGCGCATCAGGCGCCGGGCACGCCGGGGATGTTTATCATGCCCACCGGCACCGAGCCCGTGGACGCGGAAGAGATCTTCCCGAACACGCGCTGGAAGCGGCTGGCGAGCGGCTTTCGCGAGATGGGCGCGCTGCTCATCCTCGCCGCTCGCGCCGACGCACCGTCGATCGAGGCGCTGGTGGCCCAGGCCGACGGCGCCGTTCTCGTGGGCGAGACGGTTCCGACGCTGCTGCCCGTGGCGTCAGTCATCTCGGCCATCCGCCAGCCAACGCCGGTGGCACCCATGACCGACGTGCCGGTGGACTTCACGGCGATCGAACCGCAGGCGCCAGGATCGGGCAGGGTCGCACAGTTCCTCAAGGGTGGGATTGCGGTGCTCGTGATCTCGGCGATCGGCATCTGGTTCGCCATCCGCCCCTTCGACACCAGCTCGCAGCGGCCCACGCAGCCTCCCGGGCCGCGCCCCGTCGACGCCGTCTTGCCGGTTTCGGGCACAAATGCAAGCGCTGGCGTCGCGGGCGCGACTGCTGGAGATTCCATCGGCGAGATTCCCGTCGTCGCCAACCCGGCCGACAGCGTGCGTGCCTCGGCGTGGGCGGTGGAGCTGCTGGCCACCAACACCGCGGCCGGCGCCGCGGCCAAGGTGCGGCAGGAGGGCGACGACCTGCCGGCGGGGACCTACGCCGCCGACATCGTGGACGGCGCGGAGTGGTTCAAGGTGATGGCGGGCGCCTATCCCTCGCGGGCGCTCGCCGATTCGCTCCTCCAGCTCCTGCGCCGGGAGGGCGAGCTCGACGAGCGCAGCGGGAGTGTCGTGCGG
>JACDHQ010000212.1 GCA_013820975.1 Gemmatimonadaceae bacterium | reverse complement strand
GGGTCGGCCGCTCGGCCTTGTAGTAGGCAATGTGCGGCTCGAAGTCCTGGTCCGCACCTTCGGCGATCGGGTCGATGCTGATCACCTCGCCGCGGAATGCGGTGCGGAAGGCGTCGGCGAGGCCGCGGCCGTACGGGTTGTTCTCGTAGAGGATCGCGGTTCGCGTCAGGCCGCGACGGGCGGCCCAGCGGGCAATCTCGATGCCATTCGCGGAATCGCTGGAGATGACGCGGAACGCCCACGGCGAGATGCCGGTGAGGTCGGGCGAGCTGGCCGTCGTCGCGACGGCGGCGAGTTGGCCGTCGTACACCTTGGCCGCGGACACCATCGCGCCGGAGTTCACGTGGCCGACGACCGCGATGATCTCCGGGTTGTCCACGAACTCCTGGGCGATCTGCGCCGCCCGGGCGCCGCTGCCGCTGTCGTTCCGGAATTCGATGCTGATCTGTGCATCCCGATACTCAGGCCGCGCATTCAATTCGGCGAGCGCGAGCTCGATTCCGCGCCGGTTCATCGCACCGTAGGTCTGGTCCCATGGACCAGCCGAACCGAGAGTCACTGCGCCGGTATCCGGGCCACAAGCCACGGCACCGAGAAGCAGAAGGCCGAACGCGATCGGGTTTTTCATCGATTGTCGGACTGCGAATAAGCCAGTATGGACGCCGCGTCGCGCCTGAACCTGCCAGACGATGTACGTACGCCCGAGGTCACTGCGTTTGATCACGGCTCGTATCGTTTTTGGTCGTACGGAATGGTACCCGCAGCCCCGAACGGGCAAGGATCTGGATGCGAACCCTGATACGCGGCGTTCCACCCGCTTCGCCCTTATCGGTGTCATCCGTGCCACCCGGGTCCGCTGCGGCGAATGAGGGACCCTGGACGGTCTCGACGAGGCTCGCGACGCGGCGCAGACGTTGCCATCCGTGACTTGAAACTTCCCAGAATCAGGCGGATAAAAAATGCGAGTGCTCGTGACGGGCGGAACAGGAGTGGTGGGCACGGCGACCGTGACGGCGCTCGTGGATGCTGGACATGAGGTGCGGCTGCTCTCGCGGCATGCGCGTGCCGACAGCCGGCAGTGGCCGGAGGGGGTCGAGGCACGAGCTGGCAACGTCGCCGACGCCGCATCGATTCACGGTGCGGCCGACGGGTGCGACGTCGTGCTGCACCTCGTGGCGATCGTGGACGAGACGCCGCCGCGGGTCACCTTCGAACGCGTCAACGTCGAAGGGACGCGCAACGTCCTCGCCGAGGCGGCGCGGGCCGGCACCGTGCGAGTGATCTACGTGTCGTCGCTCGGCGCCGACAGTGGCGAGTCGGACTACCACGTCTCGAAGCGACGCGGTGAGGAGCTCACCCGCAGCTACGCGGGGCGGTGGACGATCCTGCGCCCCGGCAACGTGTACGGCCCGGGCGACGATCAGATCTCGCTCCTGCTGCGCATGGTGCGCACGCTGCCCGCGATCCCAGTGATCGGTGGTGGCGACCAGCCGATCCAGCCCGCGTGGCATGAGGACATCGCGCGCGGCATGGTGCAGGCCGTGGAACGCGACGACCTCGATGGCCGCGTGCTCGAGCTGGCAGGGGCCGAGCTGACGACCCAGCACGACCTGATCGACCGGCTCACGCGCCTCACCGATCGTGACATCAAGCGCATCCCGCTCCCCGAGCTGCTCGCCGCGGCGGGGATGAAGGCGCTCGGCCTCGTCGGCATCGACGTTCCCTTCAACGAGGGACAGCTCAAGATGCTCGGCGAGGGAAACCGCCTCGCCCCGGGGAAGGAGAACGCGCTGGTGACGGTTCTGGGCGTCGTGCCCACGCCGCTCGACGCGGGACTCGAGCAGCTCGCCGACGCCCAGGCCGAGCAGCTGCCCGAGGATGGCGTCGGCGCGATGAAGCGCAAGCGCCTCTGGGCCGACATCGTGAACAGTCGCCTGACGCCGGACGCGCTCTTTGAGTACTTCCGCACGCACTTCGACGACGTGACGCCGAACTTCCTGCGGGTGGCACCGGAACCGGGGGCACCGACGCCGATCATCGAGGGGGAGACGCTCACGCTCGCGCTGCCGATGCGCGGCCACGTGCAGGTGCGCGTCGCCGAGGCCGAGGCGCGCAAGCTCACGATGCTCACCCTCGAAGGACACCCGCTGGCGGGGGCGGTGCGGTTCCTCGTGGAGCAGCGCGGCGAGTGCGTGCGCTTCGAGGTGCAGGTCTACGATCGCGCGGCGACCGTCATCGACCTGTTGGCGATGCGCACCGTCGGCGACTTCCTGCAGAACCGGTCGTGGGCGACGGTCGTCGCCAATGTCGTCAAGGCGAGCGGCGGCACGATGTCCGGCGACCTCGAGAAGGAGACAGAAAGCCTCGACGACGACCAGGCCGATCTCATCGACGAGTGGCTCGAGGAACTGGTGGTGAAGCTCAAGCGCGAGGAGAACGCTACTCCGTGAACAGCGTCTCGATCGGCCGCGACTGGCAGTGGTCACCGCAACCGAGCCGATAGCGGTTGCGCGCAAACCACCGGTAGAAGCGGTCGGCAAGCACACGGACGTAGGGAATGCTGAACAGCCATGCAATCGCGCGCCCCTTGGGGACGACCATCAGGATCTGCTCGACGGCGCGTGCGCCCGACCACGTCTCGCCGCCGGGCCCCACCATCTGCAACGCCTCGGCATAGGCCTTCGCCGGGATCCACGGGAAGCGCGCCATCACGCCAGGCGCCTGGGCCGGCACGATCTCCAACTCATCGCGACGGTCCCACACGCGCAACAGCTTCACGAGGCGATTGCACACCTTGCAGTGACCGTCGAACACGATCGTGTACGGCCGGCCGAGCCCCTCGCTCGTCACCGTCTCCATGCCGGCGATCGTGAACTGGACCACCGGCACGGTCTCGGCGAACTCCAGCGCGCGGGCCGGGGTCGCCATCAGCGCGCCTCGACCGGCGGCTTGGGCGGCTTCGTCGTCCCGGCTTCCTGTCCATCCCCCTGCTGGGCCGGTCGCGGCGGCAGGTCGGCCGCGCCGCTCTCCGCCTGCAGGTCGCGGGCGTTCTCGATCGCGTCGGGCCCCCGGTGCGTGTGCTCCCCCGAACCACCCGGATGCGCGTGCGTCGCGCCGTCGGCGTGCGCGTGCTGCTGCGTGCTCGTGTCGGTTCCGGTGGTTGTGTCGGCTCCTGCCGCGGCGTCGCGATCGGACGTGTCGCTGGAATCCATGGACCCCTCCTCGGTGGCGGACGTGATGGTGATCTGCGGCGAGTGCATCAGCGTCGCATGGACCGTGCACAGCTCGGCTGCGCGCTTCGCGGCATTCACCCGCTTCGCCGGCAGGCTCGGCCAGTCGAACGACACGGCAATCGTGCCGACGCGGTGGGGATCCTCGGCGAACTCCCACGAGACGTCGAGCGTGAGGTCGTCAACGGGAATCTTCCCGTGCGTCGCCCACGCGTACATCACCGAGAAGGTGCAGAACGCGAGGCTCGACCCGAGCATGTGGAATGGCGAGTACTGCTGCTCGGCCTTCGGGGCCTCGATCGTCATCGGCCCGGCGTCGGGCACGAGCCGGATGCTGCTTTCGGATGTCAGGATGATCTTCACGGGCGCCCCCTTTTGGCGACCACAGGGGCAAGGACCAGACCGGCGGTCGGGAGTAGGGGGACGGGGGCGGGCCCCTCCTCCCCCGCGGCGTCCGGAGAGACTGTGCCTCGTTGGGGGCGTTGAACGCCCATGACGCCGAGCCGGCGCGGGTCAGCGCCGGGCGCGGGGCTGCTGCTGGCTGAGGCAGTGCAGGGTGCCGAGCCCCCAGACGAGGTCCACCGCGTGGATGCCGACGATCTCGCGGTCGGGCATGAGCTCCGCCAGCGTGGTCAGCGCGATCCGGTCGGTCGGGTCGTTGAACGTCGGAACGATGACGGTGCCGTTGGCGATGTAGAAGTTCGCGTAGCTCGCCGGCAGCCGTTCCCCCGACATCGCCACGGCGCGCGGATACGGAATCGTGACGACCTTGAGCGATCCGTCGCGCGCGCCCGCATGCTCGAGCCGACGCAGGTTGTCCGCCGACCGCCGATGATTCTCGTCATCGGCCGGGTCCTCCTCGTAGGCGAGGACGATGACCGCGGGCGCAACGAAGCGGGCGATGTCGTCGATGTGGCCGTGGGTGTCGTCGCCGACGCACCCTTCGCCGAGCCAGATCGTGCGATCGATGCCGAGCGCGTCGCGGAACACCTGTTCGTAGCCTTCGCGTGTCAGTCCGGGATTCCGCTCCTGGACCGGCGACAGCAGGCATTCCTCGGTGACGAGGATCGTTCCCGCTCCGTCGGTCTCGATCGCACCGCCCTCGAGCACGACACGCCCCTGGCCATCGGGTCGCTGCGGCTGCACCAGCGGCGCACCGGTGATCGTGGCCATCGCGCTGCCCACCTTCGCGTCGCGCTCGTAGTTGTCGTACTTGGCCCAGGCGTTGAAGCGCCAGTTCACCCACTCGAGTGAACCGTCGGATCGAAGCACGCCGGTGCCGCCGGAGTCGCGCAGCCACACCCGGTCGTTCGGGACGACGTGCAGGCGGATATTGTCGCGCACGCCATGCGCCTCGAGGTGCCGGCGCGCAGCCTCCTCGACTTCGGCATCGTGGCAGAGGATCTCCACGCGCTCGTGCCGATGCAGGATGCGCACGATCTCGGCATACACCCACGGAATGGGGCCGAGCTTGCCAGGCCAGTCGGGCTCGTGATGCGGCCACGCGATCCACGTCGCCTCGTGCGGCTCCCATTCAGCAGGCCAATGGGGACGGTCGGGGGACCGGGGACGGGGGACGGGCGCATTGTCGGTTGTCACGTTCACCGGTGCATCCCCGACTCCCTACCCCCGGCTCCCGACTCCCAACACCGTCCCCCCGACTCCCGACTCCCGACTCCCGACGTACAAGGGCCATTCATTTGCCGAGATACCGCTTCAGGATGGGTTCGTATGCGTCGATGCGGCGATCGCGCAGGAAGGGCCAGTTGCGCCGCGTCTCCTCGATGAGCGCCGGATCGCACTCGGCCATCA
>JACDHQ010000211.1 GCA_013820975.1 Gemmatimonadaceae bacterium | reverse complement strand
CCTCGAGCTCCTCGCGCAGATCGCCGCCGAGGAGATCGCGACTGCCCTCGCCGACGCCGCGCGCGTCGACGGCAAGGTCGTGCTCTACCATCGGGAGTCGCGCCGCAAGTACGTCCGCGCTGAGGACTCGGCGAGCGACATGCTGCGCTCCGGCGACTTCGTCGTCGCGCTCGAGGACGCGCAGTAAGCCGTGGCCCTCACGATCGTCGCCACCGCCGGCGCAGCTGAGGCGAACAGCTTCGTCTCCGCGGCCGAGATGACCGCCTACTGCGAGGCGCGCCTCAACGCGTCCATGTGGACGGCGGCCGCTGCGCAGCTGCCGGCGCTGGTGGAGGCGACCCGCGACATCAGCCTGCTCCGGTTCGCCGGCGAGCGGGCCGCCGGCACGCAGGCGCTCGCCTGGCCGCGATCGGCGGCGCCGGATCCGGACGCGCCGGCCATCGATGGTGCGGGCGGTGAGCGCCCCGGGGAGTTCGACGCAGGCGAGATCCCGCAGCGGGTGAAGGACGCCACCTGCGAGCTCGCCCTGCAGTATGTGAAGGCCGGCACGGCTGACGTGGCCGCGCTCGATGGCTCGATCGGCGTCGTCCGGAAGAAGGTCGACGTGCTCGAGACTGAGTACGCGCGACCGCATGAGCGTGCGCGTGGACTGGCGCGCTTCCCCCGCGTGATGGCCTACCTCGCGCCCCTGCTCCATGTTGGCGCGTCCGGTGGGCTCCAGGTGGTGCGCACGTGACCTACGCCGCCGAGCACGCCGACGCCCTCGCCGAACTGCGCGCCGCCGGCGCCCCGGTGACGTTCACCTCGTGGACGCCGGGCGTGTACGATCCCTCGACCGCGACGCGGAGCGCGCGGGTCCCGATCACGGTGACCGGCTATGCGCTCCGCGTGAAGCCGTCGTCGCAGCTCGATCGCGCGAAGTACCAGGCGCTCGAGCTGATCACGAGCGAGGCGGTGACGCTGCTCTTCGCGCCCGATGAATACGGCCGGCTGCCGGAGCTCGGCGCGACGGCGGACTTCGCCGGCGTCCGCTACACCGTTCGCGATCGCGAGCCGATCGCGCCCGACGGCGTGGCGATCATGGCGCGCATCGTTGTCGCCGGTGGCGGGCCGGTACCGGTCACCGCGGCCGCGGCGTTCGCGCTGCCACCCTTCGCCCTCGCGGGCGCGGCGCGGCTGCAGTTCACCGCATCCGGCGCCTTCGCGCCCGCGCTGCAGCTCGCCGGTGTGGCCGACAACGGGATCCTGTTCGTGCTCGACGCGTCGCTGACCGGCGCCACCTTCTCGCGGTCCACGACAGCGACGTACACCGCCGAGATCCCCGACCTCGTTTTCGCACTCGATACGGCGCTGACCGGCGCGACGAGCACGCGGTCCACGACCGCCACCTACACGGCGGAGGTCTAGCATGGCCAGACAGGTTACCACGGCTGCGGTCAACGAGGCGCGGAACAGCCACAACCAGTTTAACCCGGTCACGGGGCTCTACGAGCGCACGCTGCTGCTGGAGGGGAGCCGAACGAACGTTGCACTGTGGTCGGAGGATATTTCTGCGGCTGCTCACGTAGGTTCGCTGGGCGTCACCTACGTGAGCAATAGCACGTTGTCGCCGGATGGAGTGAATATCACGGCGGATACCCTCGTGCAGTCGTCCGCGACCGACGTCCATTTTCACCGTCAGGATGCGCCAGTCTCTGCGGCGGGGGAACCTATCGCCGTCTCACGGTACTTGAAGGCGGCCACGGGTTCCGTTGCGACGCTCAACCTCTCCAACGGCATGAGCGCCATTGCGACGTTCGACCTCGCGGCGGGCACCGTCACCGCTACGTCGGGCGCACAGTACGTCCGCTCCGGCATCACACCATACGGAAACGGCTGGTATCGCTGCTGGCTAGTGGGCACGTCTACTGGGACGGCCCACCGCTTCATGACGTATCCGCAGGCGAGCACCGCGTCGTTCGCGGGCGACGGCACTACGGCGATCTATGTGTGGGGCGGGCAAATCGAATTGAATGCCGCATCGCCCTCGTCCTACAACCCGACGACCACGGTCGCCGTCACGCGGGCAGTGGACATCTTGACGCGGCCGTTCACGCTCCCACCGCAGGAGATGACGGTGTATGTGAAGTACATCGACAGGGGGACCAATCTCGGCGTCGTGAGCCCGTTCTTGTTTCAGATTGGCCTGACAAGTGCGGCGAGCCCCCGGCTCTGGGTGTATGTGGACGGCACCGGCGTCCGTGGCGTTTGGAGTGATGGCGGCGGGGTTTCTCAATCGATCACTCCCGCAAATCCCGTTGGGTTCGGTGAACAGACAGAAGTCCGCATCGCCATGAGCAGTGCCGGTGTGCTCACGGCTGGCGTTTCACGAAATGGCGCACCCGAAGCTGTCACAGTGGGAGCGGCCGCGGCATCCCCGCTGCCTGCTGCGTGGAACGGAACCACCCTGTGCATCGGATCGCGCGCCGGGAACAACGCAGGCTTCGCCGCCTACGCACTCCCCGGTGGCGTCAAGGTCGCACGCGGCGTGAAGACGATGGCCGAGATGCGCGTGTTCCAGGGGGCCGCATGACGCCGACCTACTCGACGGTCATCCTCTGCCCGACCGGCGCCCCCGAGCACGCGGTCGTCATCGGCCACGGACCCGACGGCACGATCGCGCACGCCGCGCCGGGCGCCCCCTGACCCGACGATGCGACGCTCCTCGTCGGTCCCGAGCCGTGGACGTGGAACGCGTTCGCCGCGCTCTACCCCAATCGCTGCGCCTGCGTCATGCCGCACGAGTATGCGGGCGAGCCGACCGCGGCCGACCTCGACGCCACACAGTTCCCCCGCCTCACCCTGTCGCCCACGGAGGGCGTGTAAATGGCCAAGCTATCCACCTACGAGGTCGCGTTCCGGAACGCCGGGCTCGATGCGCAGACGGCGCTGCTCGCCGGCGGATCTGTGAAGCTGTATGACGCCGGCGGCGTGCACCTGGCGACCGGGCTGCTCGGCACGCCGGCATGCGCCGCCGCGGTGGCCGGCGTCGCGACGGCGAATGCGATCGCGAGCGGGATTGGCCTCGCGACGGGCAACGCGGCCCGAGCCGACCTCTGCGACGCCGGGGGCACTGTGCGCACCACCGGTACGGTCGGCACGGCGGACACGAACATCGTAATGAACTCCGTTGCCATTCAGGTCGGCGCCGACGTGCCGTTCACGGCGCTGACGCTCACCGCGCCGGAGACGGGGGCCTAAAGGTGGGCCGATTCGGCGCCGAGCTCCGTGAGCACGTGGTGAAGGTGAAGGCGACCACCGGTCGCATCTTCGTCGGATCCGCCGCGCTCGCGCTCGAGTCGATCCAGGTCGGTTCGCCGGTCACCGGATCACCCGGGCAGCCCGTCGGCCAGTACGGCCCCGGGTACCACGAGGGCGAGGTAGGCGGCGAGCTGAAGACGAGCTGGAACATGACGTTCGAGTCGCCAACCATCGCCGCGATCCAGACCAACGTCGCGCACGCGCCCTCGAACGAGGACGGCATCGCGCGCCCCGGCGGCGGCGCCTACAACCAGCGGTCTACCGTCGGGGGCCGCCACAGCGTCGCCCTCACGGTCGCCGGCTGGGACAACATCGTCGAGCACATCACCGCGCAGGAGGCGCGCGGCTGATGGCGCTCAACCATACCGCTGTGCAGCTCGCGCTCCGGAACCGGATGCTCTCGCTCGGCGCGCTGCTGCCCGCCGGCCGCGCGTACGAGAACGAGGCGTTCACGCCACGGCCGGGCCAGTCGTACCTCGAGGAGGACTTCGTCCCCGCGACGTCGCGCATGATCGGCGGGCCCGCCGCGGGCGGCCGCATGGAGCACGCCGGGCTCTACGTGCTTCGCTGGTACGCGCTCGCCGAATCCGGCATCGACGACCGGCCCGCGATCGACGCGCTGCTCGCCCTCTTCACGCCCGGCACCACGGTCCCGGCCGGCACCGAGACCGTCCGCATTCCGACCGACTTCGCGCCGAACGCCGGCGGCTTCATCCCCACCGCGGACCCGGGCTTCGCCGCCTGCAAGATCACCATTCCGTGGCGCGTGTTCTCGACGAACACCGTCGCCGCCTGACCCCCACGTAAGGACACCCGCCCATGGCAACGCAGATCGGTACCAACATCATCGTCGGCTACAAGGTCGAGGGGACCATCAACACCCCGCCTGGCGCCACTGGCGCGAAGCAGCTGCGCTTCACGCCCGGCGCTGGCCTCGCGCTCTCGAAGGCCGACATTCGCTCGAACGAGGTCCGGAACGACGGACTCTCCTCGATGGGGCGCCACGGCAGCCGCATGGTCCAGGGGAGCTACGGCGGCGAGCTCGCGGTCGGCGCCTTCGACGAGCTGCTCGAGGCCGTGATGCGCTCGACGTGGGTCGCCGCGGTGGCGATCACGAACGCGACCATGACGTCGATCACGACCACGACGTCGACCATCGTCGCAGCCGCGGGCTCGTGGCTCACCCAGGGCGTCCGCGTGGGCGACATCGTGCGCCTGACCGGCCACTCCACCACGGCCAACAACAGCAAGAACCTGCGGGTCCTCGCGGTCACGGCGACGACGATCACCGTGCCGACGGGCGACCTCACCGCCGACGCCGTCGCCGACGCGAGCTTCACGCTGACGATCCTCCGGAAGGTGAAGAACGGCGCGACCCCGGTCCGGCGCTCATTCTACTTCGACGAGTACAACCAGGACATCGACCAGTCGGAGGTCTTCGGCGGCAACCGCATCGTGTCGATGAAGATCACGGGTCAGCCGGACGGCATGGCGCTGATCGAGTTCGGCGTGATGGGCCTCTCGAGCGACACGCTGGCGACCGCGGCGAGCCCGTACTTCACAACCCCCACGCTCAACACGGCGACGGCGCTCGTCTTCGCCGACGCGAAGATCCGGTTCAACGGCGTCGACATCGGCATCGGGACCGGGTTCGAGCTGACGTACCAGATCGGCGCCGGCGTGCAGCCGGTGATCGGGTCGACGGCCGGCCGCGACGTCTCGGACGCCGCGGCGCGTCTCGCCGGCTCGCTCTCGCTGATCCGCGAGGACCTGAGC
>JACDHQ010000210.1 GCA_013820975.1 Gemmatimonadaceae bacterium | reverse complement strand
CCCCCTCCAGCGCGCGGGATGTCCGGGCATCGATCGTTGCCGGCAGCGTGAGGCGGAAGGTGCTTCCCGAGCCGACGTCGGACCTCACCTCGAGGGTGCCCTGCAGCATCTCGGCAAGGCGGCGCGAGATGGGCAGCCCGAGGCCCGTGCCCTCCTGCAGCTGCGTGCGGCCCAGCTGCACGAACTCCTGGAAGATCTTGTCATGATCCTCCGGTGGGATGCCCGGACCCTGGTCGGCCACCTCCACCACGACGCCGCCGTCGTCGCGCGGAATCGTGGCGACGTGAATCGGCTTGCCGCCGCCGAACTTGATCGCGTTCGAGAGGAGGTTGAGGAGGATCTGCCGGATGCGCCGTGGATCGCTCACGATCCGCAGCGGCTCGTCCTGCGAGGCGAGCGTGAGCGACGAGCCGAACTGGTCGGCGAGCGGCCGCACGGTGACGAACAGGTCGTCCACGAGCGACGGGAAGACGACCGGCTGCGGGCGCAGCTCGATCTTGCCGGCCTCGATCTTCGAGAGGTCGAGCACGTCGTTGACCAGCTCGAGCAGGTGCTTCGCCGCCTTGTGCGTGCGGGTGATGCCCTCGGCCTGCTTGTCGTTGAGCGGGCCGTAGATGTTCTCCAGGAGCAGGGTGCTGTATCCCAGGATAGCGTTGATCGGCGTGCGGAGCTCGTGGCTCATCGAGGCGTAGAAGCGGCTGCGCGCCGTCATCGCACGCTCGAGGTCCTCCTGCCGGCGGCTGAGTTCCTCGTTCAACGACGTGAGCTCGCCCGCCGTGCGCTCGAGCGTGATCGCCTGATCGCGCAGCGCCGCCTCGGCCGCGTGCCGCTCACCGACGTCGCGCGCGATCAGCGTGAAGGTGCGGCGCCCATCGGAATCGAGCGACGACACCGTCGTCTCGAGCGGAAAGCTCTCGCCATCGGCGCGCAGTCCCGTGAGGGTCTCGGCGTGGTTGACGGAGGCCGGGTCGCTGTCATCCGGTGCGGCATCGGTCGCGGTGGGCACCGGCGCGCCACGCAGCCGGGCGAGGACCTCGCCGGCATCATTCGGGAAGAACCGTCGCACGTTGCTGCCGAGCGCGTCGCGCGTCGCGACGCCGAACATCTGCTCGGCCGCGGCGTTGTAGGTCGTGATCGTGCCGTCACGCTCGAAGACGACGATCGCATCCATCGCCGACCGCACGACGTCGGCGAAGCGCGACTCGGAGACCCACAGCTCGCGCATGTGGCGCAGTTCCAGCTCCTGTCGCTGGCCCTCGCGCAGCATGACCTCCTGCTCGGTGAGCTGGCGCTGCTTGAGGTACAGGTCCACGAACACCGACACCTTGGACCGCAGGATGTCGGGCTGGAAGGGCTTGAAGAGGTAGTCGACGGCGCCGACCTCGTACCCCTGGAAGACGTATTCCTCGTCCTTGCTGATCGCCGTGAGGAAGATGATCGGGATGAACTTGGAGCGCTCCCGCGCCTTGATGAGGCGCGCGCACTCGAAGCCGTTCATCCCCGGCATCTGCACGTCGAGGAGGATGAGGGCGAAGTCGCGCGTCAGCAGCTGGCGCAGTGCTTCCTCGCCGGAATGCGCGCGCACGAGTCGCTGCTCGAGCGGCTCGAGGATCGCCTCGAGCGCCAGCAGGTTCTCGGGGCGATCGTCGACGATGAGGATGTCGACCGGCTCCTCGACGCGCGGGGGCGGCGTGGGCACCGGCGTGTCGGGCTTCGCGGGCGTGCCCGTGCGGGACCCGCTCATGGCCGGTCGCCTGCCATGGCGCGCTCGCCCCGCAGCTCGCCGAGGGCGGCCGCGATCGCCGCGATGGTCATCACGCGCGCCTCGGGCACGGCCGTGACTGCGGCTGCAGGCATCGTCGGACTCGTCGCCTCGGCCGGGTCCTGGACGAATCCAAGCCCGCGCCGGGCGACGATCCGCGCGAGCCCCTGCGCTCCATCGGCGTTCGCACCGGTGAGGACGACCCCCACCGCGCGGTCACCGTATGCGTCAGCGGCCGAGGAGAAGGTCACGTCGATCGAGGGGCGGCTATAGCGAACGGGAGCCTCCGTGGACAGCTCGAGCGACCCGTGCTCGACCAGCAGGTGATAGTCCGGCGGCGCCACGAACACGTGGCCCGCCAGGATGGGCTGCTTGTCCTCCGCCTCGCAGACGGTGAGCGGCGTGCACTCCTGCAACAACCCCGCGAGGATGTTTTCCGAGTCCCGGTGCCGGTGCTGCACGATCACGATCGGGATTCCATAGCTCTCCGGCAGCGCGCCGACGAGTTCCTTGAGTGCGCGGAGTCCGCCCCACGACGTGCCGATGACGACGATCCCGGACAGGTAACCCATTCAGTGACTCGGGCACGGACTCGAACGCGCCTCACCGGACCTTCCGGTAGATCTTCTCGTTCGGATGGACGCGTTCATAGCAAGGCTCATACTTCGAGAAGCGCAGCGATTCCTTGGCGCCAAGGGCGAGGATACCGAAGTTCACGAGGCTCTCGTAGAAGAGCCCGTGCACCTGCTGCTGCAGCGACTTGTCGAAATAGATGAGCACGTTGCGACAGAAGATGACGTTGAACTCAGCGAAGGAGCGGTCGGTGACGAGGTTGTGCTGCGCGAAGACGACGTTCCTCATGAGGGAGGCGCTGAACAGCGCGCCGCCATACTTCGCCGTGTAATACTGCGAAAACGAATGTTTCCCGCCCGCTTTCAGGTAATTCTCCGTGTACTCCTGCATCCGGTCGATCGGAAAGATGCCGCTGCGGGCCTGCTGGAGCACGACGTCGTTGATGTCGGTGGCGTAGAGGCGCGCCCGATCATAGAGCCCCTCCTCCTCGAGGAGGATGGCCATCGAGTACACTTCCTCCCCGGTCGAACACCCGGCGTGCCAGATCCGGATGAACGGGTACGTCCGCATCAGCGGCAGCACCTCGTTGCGGAACGCAAGGTAGAAGTGCGGGTCCCGGAACATCGACGTGACGTTGACCGAGAGGTCGAGCAGCAGCCGCTCCATGACGTCGGGGTCGTGGAGCACCTGCGCCTGCAGGTCCGAGACAGTCCGCAGCCCTTCGGCCTGGATGCGCTTCCACAGCCGGCGCCGCACCGAGGCATACGCGTACGTGCGGAAGTCGAACCCGTAGTGGCGATGGATCGCCTCCAGCAGGAGCTCGACCTCCAGCCGCTCCAGCGTCGTGTCGTACGACGATGGCGCCTCGGAGAGCGCCCGCGCGCCCTGGGTGGGCGTCAGCGGTACAACCATACACGCATCAGGCTCAGGAGCTGCTCCACGTCCACCGGCTTCGTGATGTAGTCCGATGCGCCGGCCGCGATGCACTTCTCGCGGTCGCCCTTCATCGCCTTCGCCGTGAGGGCGATGATCGGCAGCGACTTCAGCTCCGGGATCTGGCGGATCGCGCGCGTGGTCTCGTACCCGTCCATCTCGGGCATCATCACGTCCATGAGGACGATGTCGATTCCCTTCTTGCCCTCGACCTGCTCGATGGCATCGCGGCCGTTCTCCGCGAAGCTCACCGTCATCCCCTGGTCCTCGAGCATGCTGGTGAGCGAATAGATGTTGCGCACGTCGTCGTCCACCACCAGCACGTGCTTGCCGGCGAACGCCGCGTCGGCGGTATGCAGCCGCTCGAGCATCCGGCGCTTCTGCTCCGGCAGCTTCGACTCCACGCGATGCAGGAAGAGCGCAGTCTCGTCGAGCAGCCGCTCCGGGCTCTTCACGTCCTTGATGATGATCGTCTCCGCATACTTGCGGAGGATCGTCTCCTCCTCCTGCGTCAGCTCGCGACCGGTGTAGATGATGATCGGCAGCTCGCGGCGCGCCGGGTCGGACTTCACCTTCTCCAGCAGCTCGAAGCCGCTGATCTCGGCGAGGCCGAGGTCGAGCACCATGCAGTCGTAGTGGCTCTCCTCGAGCTCGCGGAGCGCCTCCTCGGCCGTGCCGACGGCCTTGATCTCCACGTCCTCGTGGGCAACGAGCTCCACGATCGCGTTGCGCTGCGTGTCGTCATCCTCGACGACGAGCAGGCGCTTCACCTGCGTGTCGATGAAGGTGGCGATCCGCGTGAACGACTGGTCGAGGTCCTCCTGCGAGACGGGCTTCTCGAGGTAGGCGATCGCCCCTTGCTTCAGCCCTTCCTGGCGCTCGGCGACCCCGGTGATGATGTGCACCGGGATGTGCCGCGTCGCCGGGTGATGCTTGAGGCGGTCGAGGACCTCCCACCCATCCATGCCGGGCATGTCGATGTCGAGCGTGATGGCGTCGGGCTCGTAGGCATGCGCGAGCTGCAACCCGGCGCGTCCCTCCAGCGCCGCCAGCCCGCGGAATCCCCTCTCGCGCGCCATGTCGAGGAGGATCTTCGCGAAGTTGGTGTCGTTCTCGATGATGAGCACCACGCGATCGCCCGGCGCGATGAGGTCGCGGTCGTCGTCGAATCCCTCGGGGCGAGGCAGGTCCTCCTGCGGCACGGTGTAGCTCTCCGCATCAGCGTCATCGCTGCGATCGTGATGCCACTCCCCACTGATCACGAGCGAATCGGCCGTCGGCAGTTCCGGATCCATGAGCGGTGTCTCGCCACTCGTGCGCGTCGCCCCGCCCCGTGCGACAGCCAGCCGGCGGCGCCGGTCGGCCCGTGCGGCGGCCGAGCCCGGAAGGTCCTCCGCCTGCTCGACTTCCGTATACTTCGCGGGCAGGAAGAGCGTGAACGTGCTGCCCGCTTCCGGCGTGCTCTCCACCCGGATCTCGCCGCCGAGCAGGCGGGCGATCTCGCGGCTGATCGAGAGGCCGAGGCCGGTGCCGCCGAAGCGGCGGCTCGTCGTTCCGTCGGCCTGCTGGAACGCCTCGAAAATCAGCTTCTGCTTGTCTTCGGGAATGCCGATGCCGGTATCGATGACCGAAATCGCCAGCGCGCCGCCCGATTCATCGGCCGCTTCACCCCGCCCATTGCCGGACTTCGCCCGCGTCAGTTCGAGGACAACGCGGCCTTCGGCCGTGAATTTGAATGCGTTGGAAAGCAGATTGAGGACGACCTGCTGCAACCGCTTCTCGTCTGTCCGGACCGCTTCAGGCAGCGCC
>JACDHQ010000209.1 GCA_013820975.1 Gemmatimonadaceae bacterium | reverse complement strand
GCAGGAGGGGATGGTCAAGGCGCTCGCGCTCGAAGCGCAGGAGCGATCCATCGCCGTGAACACGGTCGGTCCGGGGGCAGCGATCAAGACGACGCGCATCACCTGGCAGGAGCTCGAGGCGCTCCCGTTGGAGGAGAAGCAGGACTGGGCCGATCCGGCGGAGCTCGGGCGAGGCTTCGTCTGGCTCGCCTCTCAGCCGCCCGAGCGGTTCACGGGACTCCGTTTCGACGCCGGCCGCATCGTCGAGGATGACGCGCTTGTTGACGGTGTGCACAGCGGATTCCACCGCGGCCTTGTCACGCGGTTTGGCGACCCGAGCAGGCACGATCGCGGTGCCGTAATGATCCGCGAGTTGCCGGTACCGGTCGTGCACGAACCGCGCGGCGTCGCCGCGCTTCTTGCGGTGCGTCGCGGTGAGAGCGTTGTCGGGCACGGTGATCTGCGGGACGCCACCATAGAACTCGAACGCGCCCACGTGCGCGTCGAGCCACGCGTCCATGCGCATGCTCGCGAACGCGCGGACGAACACGTACCCCGAGAACGGCAGCACCGCCACGAACACGTACGCCCTCACCGTCTCACCGTTCACCGCGTCGACGACGGGGATGGTGTCGCCAGCCCAGTCGACGAACATCGCCCGACCCGGCTCGTGATGCAGCGTCGCGACGATGTCGTGCCGCAACGCGTACTCGTTGAAGAGGTGACAGTACTGCGAGTACGCGTACTTCCGCCCCTCCGACCCCGAACCGACGTACGAGCGCCACGCCTGCAGCAGCGTGAAGTGCGGGTTTCGCCGCATGGAGCGCGCCACCCGCGAGAAAACCGGAACGTCGTACTCACCACGCACGCGCGAACGGCCGTCGGGGAACACCGCCATCAACTCGGTCTCCGACATCCCCGCAAGCTGCTCAGCGGTGATTCCTCGCTCCGCTATCGCCCTCCTGGCCGTCGCGACATCACGGTGAGAGCACCCCACCGCCGCGACGATCTCCCGGTAGCTCCGACCTTGGAACAGCAAGCCCAAGATCCTCCTGTACTCCGCCATGGTCTGCCTCCCAACAAAGAGTCAGCGGCGCCAAAAGCGCCGCTCAGAAAGCAGACCACGAAACCCAACCCGCGCTACCAGAAATCCAGAATGCCGCTACCAAGTACACGGACTATCGCTACCATCTCAGGCTATTTGCCAGGCGGTATAGGATTTGAATCTACGACCCCTCGCGTGTGAAGCTCATCCATGCCAATGCCGCCTCGTTCTGATGCGTCACCGCCCGGGGCCCCGAATGCGTTTGAAACGAGCATCTAGAGTCGACAGCTACGGGCCACTTGATGCGCCGTATCGCGACATGCCGTTCGCGCTGCGGTCACACCTGCGGTCAGATCGAGCACAACGTGTGTTTGGAGTGATTGGTTCCGCACTACTCCGCGGAGCCCAGGGCAAGACTGTCAGTTCCCACGAGCTTGACCCAGGTTCTCCCACGAGCTTAACCCACCCTGGTGGCGCGGTTTTCTCGCGAGCTTGACCCAGGTCGTGGCCATTCTTGCCATCGTGAGCGCATTTCCTTCCGGGGGGTGCGGCGGTGGCGTACCGAGAGGTGGCCATGTTCGAGATCAAGATCGTGTTGGAACGCGTGGGTCGCGGCGATTCGCGCTCGGAGATCGAGCGCACGACAGGGCACGCCCGGAAGACGATCGGTCGGATCGTGAAGCGCGCCGAGGCGCTCGGTTGGCAGCCGGGCGCGCCGGTCTCGGATGAGCTCGCGACCGCGGTGGCGCGCGCCGGCGGCGTCGCTAGCGACCGGCCGCCGGGCGACAGCGAGGCCGTGCTGGCGCCGCACGAGGAGCGCATTCGGGCGTGGTTGACGCCGTCAGCGACCGAGAAGCGGGGTTTGCGGTTGGCGAAGGTCCACGCCCTGCTGGAGCGCGAGGGGGTGCGGGTGCCGTACAGCAGCCTGCACCGGTTCGCGGTGGCGCGCTGCGGCTTCTCGGATCACCGCCGCGTCACGGTGCGGCTCGAGGACCCGCCGCCGGGCTTGTTCGGGCAGGTCGACTTCGGCCGGCTCGGCCAGATCCCCGATGGCGACGACCGGCCGCGGCTGCTGTGGGGCCTGAACGTGGTGCTGCCCGCGAGCCGGCATCAGTTCGTGCACGTGACGTTCTCGCAGAAAGTCGCGGACTTGATCGACGGCCTGGAGGACGCGTGGGCGTTCTTCGGCGGCGTGCCACGTCGGGTCGAGGGCCCATGGGTGGTACGCGAGCAACGGTCTGTCCGGGTCGAGTTGCGGCGGTGGAAGGTCGGGGAGTTCAGCGGGCAGTTCGAGATCCACCGTTTCGGCGAGGACCGCGGGCACCGGTCCGCCGATTAGTTCGGAGGTCGGTCGATCGAGGAAGGTGCCGCGCTGCGCGCGGTCGGAGAACCGGTCGAGGTTCGCCTGATTCGCCAGATACGGCTTGTGCGAGCCGGTGCCCGCGACCCACTGCCACGACAGCGTGTTGGAGGCAAGGTCGCCGTCGAGGAGGTGGAAGAAGAACCAGGCTGCACCGGCGCGCCAATCCGCGCCGGCCACGTGGCACACGACGCTGGCGAGCCACATGCGCGCGTGGTTGTGGACGTAGCCGGCGTCCACCAGCGTCCGGACGGCGTCGTCGAGAGCGCCGATCCCCGTGGTGCCTTCGACGAGCGCTTTAGGCAAACGACGCGGGTGGGAAGCGGCGCTCCGGTGCGGCTGCGGACCGAACCGGTCGCTGAAGATCGAGCGGCCTTCGCGCTCGTAGACGAGTTGGAAGAACTCCCGCCAGGCGAGTTCCTGCGCGAACTTCCCGGCAGCGTCCGGCGCGACGATCGCCAGGACGTCGGGTACGCTCACGAGTCCGTGCGTCAGGTACGGCGAAAGGCGCGACACCCCGCCGCGCAGGTGGTTGCGCGTCCGGGCGTACGCGGGTGGATCGACCGACCGCGCCCGCTCGAGCGCGGCTGCACACGTCGGCGGGAACGCCGCCTCGAGCCCCGGCCGGAGGATCAGTTCGTCGACTGGAACGCGCGCGGGGTCGATTGGAACCACGCGTCAGCGTAGGCCGCGCATGCGTGGCTGCGCCGTAGGCGTGGATCCGGTCTCGACGGCCGCCCGATTCGGATGGTGCAAGCTCCCGACCGGCCCGGTCGGGGGGGGTGGAGGCGGCGCCGCGCGTGTCCGCCGCGGATCTCACCGCGTCCGGCGCGCTCGACTCGCTCTTCGAGTCGATCAGCCGGTCAAGTACTCGGACGGCGCGCACCTCCCAACACGCCGCCATCACCTCCGTCCAACCGCTCGGGAGGTGTTCAGGTGCCGCGGTCGGCGGCCACAGGTTCGACACCTCGAACCGGGCATGCTAGACGGATGAGACACGTCCGTTTACCGGTCGCGATCGCCACCGCCAAGGGGCTACCGCTCGAGCGCGAGCGTCGTCCTCCCCCGAAGACCTGCCCGAGGCGCATCCGACGTGCACACTGAGGAACTGAGCATCACCACGGGCACGACGCGCAGCGACGAAGATCTGCTCGAGGCCATCGACGACCTGCTCCCGGCGACCGAGGGCGCGTGGGCGCATCGCCACGGCAGCCCGGGGCACGGCCGCGATCACGTCCTTCCGGCCTTCGTCGCCCCGGGTCTCGTCATCCCCTTAATCGACGGCGCCCTCACGCTGGGCACCTGGCAGTCGCTCGCGCTCGTGGACACCAACGTCGACAACCCGGAGCGGACGGTGCGGCTGAGCTTCGTCGCGGGGTGAGGGCGTTCGAGGCACCAGCGTCGTGCGACCTTTAGGTTGACCGCCGCCGTCGACCGCGATCGGGTTCGTAGCGGCGGCTCACCGGTCGACCGACTCCAGGCGAGGCGTGCCGCGCTCGAACCTGATGTTGAGGTGGTAGCCCGTCGCCGCGCAGAGGAACGTCGCCCCCCAGGGGTTCGTCCTGTCCCCGTCGAGGGGCACGGAGAACCCGTCGAGCGATGCGGTCTCCCTCCAGTCGTGGCGCAGGTCGGACCCCACCAGCGTTCGCACGTCCCGATCGTTCGCGAGCTCGCTCAGAGCGAAGAAGCCGTGTGGGTTCGCGAGCAGTCGCTCGCAGAAAGCGATCTCCGCCTCCTTCGGAACGTCCGAGGCCGCCTGTGCGTGCACGGTCTCCGCGTGCACGCCGACCGGCTCTTCCCGTCCCGGAGCGCTGCCGTCGATCTCTGCTTCCCACCGCGTGTGCGATCCAGGAGGCCAGAGCCACAGCCGGCTGAAGAAGGGATGCTCGACGCTTCGCACGGGGTTCCCCTTCCGCCGCAGCGCGAGGTGCGCGATCGCCCCGATCGACGCCGCAACGACGACCACACCGACCCACGGGTCCATCACCCCGATCCGCGCCCAGCGATTGCACGAATCGAGGACCGTTTAGGCAGGTTCATCGGGTCACGGTACCTCCGCGTGAGTACCGGTTGCCAACATCCTTCCGTCGAGCGGGTGGCCGCGACCGGGGTGTTGGCTGTCCGCCGCTCCTACCTGGCAGCAGCAGCGCCAGAACGGACCAAGTACATCGTCCCTCGACGCATGGGGCTCCACGAAGACCGCGGTCTCGGGGCTCGAAAAGTGTGCGGCAGACATACGCCGTCGGTCGGCACGCTCCAGAAGCGTCGAACCTGGGTCAGACGTTAAGATCGAAGGTGCGCACGAGATCTGCGATCTGTACCCGCGTCAAGCCCCGAACCGATCGTCCTCGAGTCTCCAACGCCAAGCGTGCCGACGCTTCGAGCTCTTCCATCGCGAAGACGGCCCGGTCGAGGTTGGCCGCGGCGACCACGGGCCCGTGATTGGCCAGGATGACGGCGGACGTCGTCGATTTCAGCGCACGAATCGCGTCACCGAGCGCCGGGTCCCCGGGCCGATAGTAGGGCAACAGCTGCACTCGCCCAAGCTGCATCAACGCGTAAGGGGTCAGGGGCGGCAAGGCATCCTCAGGGTCGATTTCGTCGAACAGAGAGAGAAGCACGGCATGGTGCGAGTGGAGATGCACCACGGCCCCCGCGGCGGCCGATCGAAGCGCGTAGAAAGCGCTGTGCAGCGGCATCTCCTTCGTCGG
>JACDHQ010000208.1 GCA_013820975.1 Gemmatimonadaceae bacterium | reverse complement strand
ATCCCGGAGCGACGCTGACGCTGGAGCAGGTGGTGGCGGACACGATCGAGGTGACGGAGTACCTCGCTGCACGGTTCGGCCACGACCGCATCTACATCGCCGGGCAATCGTGGGGCACGATCCCCGCGACGCTCGCCGTGCAACGCCGGCCCGAGCTGTACCACGCGTTCATCGGAACCGGACAGATGGTCGACATCCGCGAGACCGACCGACTCTTCTACGAAGACACCCTGGGCTGGGCCCGCTCGCGCGGCGACACCGCGCTCGTGGCCCGGCTCGAAGCGATGGGGCCGCCACCCTACGCGGATGTGATCGGCTCCTATCCGGTCATCGTGGGCCCCGAGCGCCAACTCAATGCGTACCCGGAGTTCGACGGCAGCACCGAGATGACCTCGACCATCTGGGGGCCCGAGTTCAGCGTCATGGAGAGCCTCGGAGCGATCCGTGGCCTCGCCGACACCTACGCTCGCCTGTACCCGCAGCTCCAGGAGCTCGACTTCCGCGAGCAGGTACCCGCGCTCGAGGTCCCGGTCTGGTTGGTGATGGGCGCGCACGAGGCGCGCGGAAGGGTGGAGCCGGCGCGGGAGTGGTTCGAGTCGCTGCAGGCGCCCGAGAAGCATTGGGTGGTGTTCGAGGGAGCGAGCCACCGCGCGAACACCGAGCGGCCGGCGGAGTACGCGCGCTTGCTCGCCGAGATCGAAGTCGCGACTGCGGTGGATCGCTGATGGGCTCGTCGAAGTTCGGGTGAAGGGGCAGCGCATGGTGTTCCGGGCAGTTCGAAACGACGTGCTCCGAAGCAAAGCGATCACGCTGATCACCACGCTGTTCGTCGCGGCCGCGACGATGCTGGTGGCGCTGGCGGCGGTTCTCGTCGTCAACTTGGCGGGCGCGATCGACACGATGATGACGCGCGCGAAGACACCGCACTTCATGCAGATGCACGCGGGCGATCTGGATCGCGCGCGGCTCGCGGCTTTCGTTCGGCAGAACGAGGATGTCGCGGAGTTCCAGGTGCTCGAGTTCCTCAACCTGGACGGCTCGCAGTTCGTGTTCGGCGGCGGCTCGCTGGCGGGCAGCGTGCAGGACAACGGGCTCTCGGTGCAGAGCGAGCGGTTCGACTTCCTGCTCGATCTCGACGGGAACGTCATCCACGCAGCCGATGGGCACATCTACGTCCCCATCACGTACGTCCAGGACGGCACCGCTCGGGTCGGCGACACGGTGAGCGTGGCCGGGATGCCGATGGCCATCGCCGGACCTCTACGCGACTCGCAGATGCAACCGCTGCTCTCCTCGTCCAAGCGGTTCCTGGTGAGCAGCAACGATTTCGCAGCGCTCGAGCGGTTCGGCAGCGTGGAGTACCTGATCGAGTTCAGGCTCCATGACCTGGCCGCTCTGGGCGCGTTCGGGACCGCCTACGTCGCAGCGGGACTCGAAGCGAACGGGCCCACCATCACCTATCCGTTCTTCAGGGTGATCAACGGGCTGTCCGACGGGTTGATGATCGCGGTGATCCTCCTCATCAGCGTGCTGGTGATCGCGATCGCCTTCTCGTGCATCCGCTTCACGCTGTTGGCGAAGATCGAGGACGACTACCGCGAGATCGGCGTCATGAAGGCCATCGGGATGCGTGTCTCCGACATCAAACGGATCTACCTGGCGAAGTACGCCGCCATCGCAGCGGTCGGCAGCCTGGTCGGGTATGGCCTCTCGTTCTTCCTCCAGGAGCCGCTGCTCGCGAACATCCGGCTCTACATGGGTGAGAGCGAAGGCGCCTCCCTGGCTCCCGTCCTGGGCCTCATCGGCGTCGTGCTCGTGTTCCTGGCGATCAGCGCCTTCGTGCACGCGGCACTCGGCCGGTTCCACAGGATCCCTGCAGCAGAGGCGATCCGTTTCGGTGCATCACAGGAAGCCCCGAGCGCAAGCAGGCGCTTCCGTCTGAGCGCGAACCATCGACTCGGAGCCAATACCTTCCTCGGCCTGAAGGACGTCCTCGTCCGAAGGAAGCTCTTCTCGACCATGCTCGTCGTGCTCGTGCTGACGGCGTTCATCATCATCATGCCGCGGTCGCTGCACAACACCATCGCGTCGAAGAGTTTCATCACCTACATGGGTGTGGGGGACATCGATCTCCGCATCGATGTGCAGCAGACCGACGGCATCTCGGCCAAGACGGCCGAGATCGCCGCCTCGCTCGAGCGTGACGGCGCCGTCTCCAGGTTCGTCGTGCTGACGACCAAGGCGCTCGAAGCGCTCTCCAGCGATGGCTCGAAGGTGCGGATCGTGGTCGAACTCGGCGACCATTCCGTCTTCCCCCTGACCTACTCCGCGGGCCGCGCGCCCACGACGGACCATGACATCGCGCTCTCCGCGCTGAGTGCCGCCGAACTAGGCAAGAAGGTGGGGGACGTCGTCCCGGTGATGGTCGAGGGGCAGGCGAGGGATCTCACGGTGAGCGGGATCTACTCCGACGTGACCAACGGCGGCAAGACGGCAAAGGCGGCCCTCGCTGACGACGGGGCGGACACCATGTGGAGCGCCGTCGGCGTGGAGCTGTCGGATGCCACGCTGGTCGGCGAGAAGGCGAGGGAATACGCAAGCAGGTTCAGCTTCGCCAAGGTCTCGTCGATGGACGACTTCGTCGCGCAGACGTACGGCCCGACGATCAGCGCCGTGGGAACGGCCTCGTTCGCCTCCACGGGTGTCGCACTGATCATCACGGCGCTCATCACGCTGCTGTTCATGAGGATGCTGATCGCCAAGGATCGAACCACCATCGCCGTGCTGAAGTCGATCGGGTTCACGAACGCCGACATCAAGACGCAGTACGTGGTGCGATCGGTGTCCGTTCTCGCCCTCGGGGTTCTCCTCGGCACGGTGCTGGCGAACACGCTCGGGGAGTCCTTGGCCGGCGCCGTGATCGCGATGTTCGGGGCCACGTCGTTCGCGTTCGTCGTCAACCCGCTCGAGGCGTATCTGATCGCTCCCGCCCTGATGGCGCTCTCGGTCCTCTTGGCCTCGGTGTTCGGAACGCTGGACGCAGGCAAGATCCAAGTCTCCGAGAGCATCCGGGAGTGAGCCATGGGCAAGATCATCGTCGCTGACAACATCGTCAAGTCGTTCGGCGTCGGGCGAGAGAGGCGCAACGTCCTCGACGGCGTCTCCGTCGACATCGACGAGGGTGAGTTCGTGGCGATCATGGGCCCCTCGGGTTCGGGGAAGACCACGCTGCTGTTCGCACTCAGCGGCATGGACACCGTCGACGCCGGAAGCGTCGTGTTCGACGGTGTGGAGCTCTCGCGGCTCAGCGACGACGCCTTGGCGGACGTCCGGCGGAGGAAGATGGGCTTCGTGTTCCAACAGCCGACCTTGCTGAGGAACCTGAACGTTCTCGACAACATCATCCTCCCCTCCGTACGCGATGGCAGGAAGGACGCCGGTCGCATCAGCGAGAAGGCCAGGGCGCTGATGAAGATGACGGGCATCGAGGAACTGGAGACGCGCGGCGTCTCCCAGGCTTCGGGCGGGCAGCTCCAGCGGGTGGGGATCTGCCGGGCGCTCATGGGCGACCCGAAGGTCATCTTCGGAGACGAACCGACCGGGGCGCTCAACTCGACGTCGGCCAACGAGATCATGGCGCTGCTCGCAGACGTGCACCACACCGGGACGACCATGGTGCTGGTCACCCACGACGTCAGGGTCGCGACGAAGGCCGAGCGGGTCCTGTTCATCTTCGACGGGAAGATCGCGGGAGCGCACGTGGCGGGCAGGTGCGATGCCTCTCGTGAGGATCTCAGAGCACGTGAAGGGGCTCTCGTGGGCTGGTTGACCGAGAAGGGTTTCTGAACCCGGCGGAGTGCCACGCCTTCGTGCATGTCGGAACGGGTCGACGCGTGGGCCGACGTTCTTCACGGTGCTGGCGACGAGATCGAGAGAGGCGCGAATGCTCCGGATTCGAGGACTGTCGAAATCGTACGGGCGACTTGCGGTATTGCGCGGACTCGACCTCGACGTGCAACCGGGAGAGATCTGCGGCCTGATCGGGCGCAACGGGGCGGGCAAGACCACCCTGGTCTCGATCGTCTCGGGGCTCTGTGCGGCCGATGGAGGCAGCGTACGGATCGATGGCCTCGACGCGTTCCGCGACATGCGCCGAATCCGTACCCGCCTGGGCGTCGCTCCGCAAGACATGGGCATCTACCCCACGCTGTCGGTCCACGCGAATCTGGAGTTCTTCGGTGGACTCAACGGCGTGCGGGGTACGGCGTTGCGCCGCAGGATCGCAGCCGTTGCCGAGGAGTTGTCGCTGGAGGATCTGCTGAGCAGATGTGCGGGCACCCTGTCGGGCGGCCAGAAGCGTCGCTTGCACACGGCGCTCGCGCTGTTGCACACGTCGAGCCTCCTCTTCCTGGACGAGCCGACGGTGGGGGCGGACGTCGTGTCGCGTGGCGAACTCTTGGCGGCCGTGAGGAGACTCGCCTGCGAGGGCTGTGCGGTCGTCTATGCCACGCACCACCTTGCCGAGATCGAGGAGATGGGAGCCAGTGTCGCGATCCTCGAGGGTGGGGTGATCCAGGAGCGGGGTGACCTTGCCTCGGTCGTCGCGCGGCACGGTCACTCCACGGTGGAACTCGAGTTCGCTGGTGAAGCTCCCGTGCTCGATGGTTGGGAGCATGACGGAGCGTTCATCCGGCGTGCCGCACCAGACCCCGCACGCGCCGCTGCGGCTGCCATCGCATCGCTCGACGGCGCCGCGACCCGACTGCGCAACGTCCGGATCGTGCCTACGAACCTCCAGAGCGCGTATCTCGCCGTGACCGGTCGCGCGCCCGATCCGATCGTGTCGGAGATGGAGCTGGTCGATGTTGTCGCGTAGTCTCGCGCTCGTCCGCAAGGACCTGCGGCTCTACCGTGCAGACCTGGCGCCGATCCTGATCATGGTGGTGCTGCCTCTCGGGTTCATCACCTTCATGGTGCCCGTGAACCGGGCGCTGCTCGAGGTTCGGGGGTACCCGGGAGCCACCGGGGCAGAGCAGGCGTTGCCGGACATGATGGTGATGTTCGCGCTGTTCCTGCTCGGGATCGTGGGAGATCAGTTCTACCGAGAGT
>JACDHQ010000207.1 GCA_013820975.1 Gemmatimonadaceae bacterium | reverse complement strand
GCGATGGACCATCCCCCAAAGATCCTGTCGAAGTTTCGATCCCGCGATGGACCATCCCCCCAAGATCCTGTCGAACTTTCGATCCCGCGATGAACCATCCCGCCACCGAGACAGCTCAGCAGTTCAGGGTCCGACCGACAGGTACGCTGCGTCGTAACGCTGCACCGACTCGTTCGTGATCCGCATCGCCTCGACGCTCTGGCCCCATCCGAGGTTCTCCATCCGCTTCCCCTCGAGGTCCTTGTAGGTGAGGAAGAAGTGCTCGATCTCGCGCAGCTGGTGCCTGGGGATATCGGCGATGTCGAAGATCTCGTTGTAGTAGGGGTCGTTGATCGGCACGCCGAGGATCTTGTCGTCCGGCTCGCCGCGGTCGAGCAGCTTCAGCACGCCGATCGGCCGGAAGTCCACCATGCATCCCGAGAACGTCTCCTCCTTCACGAGCAGCAGGACGTCGAGCGGATCGTTGTCCTCGTGCAGCGTGCGCGGCACGAAGCCGTAGTCCCCGGGATAGTGCACTGCCGAATAGAGCACACGGTCGAGCTTCATCAGCCCCGTGGTCTTGTCGAGCTCGTACTTGTTGCGGCTCCCCTGGGGGATCTCCACGATCGCCGTGCACTGCTCCGGCGGGTTGGGGCCGGGGGGAAGGTCGCGCCAGAGGTTGATCATGGCTTCAACATACGTGCGGCTTCGGTGGCGAAGTAGGTGATGATGATGTCGGCGCCGGCGCGCCGGATCGCGAGCAGCGACTCGAGCATCACGCGCTCGCCGTCGATCCAGCCGCGCTCGGCGGCAGCACGGATCATCGCGAACTCGCCGCTCACCTGGTACGCCGCGACCGGATACGCGGTCTCTGCCTTCACCCGCGCGATCACGTCGAGGTATGCGCCCGCCGGCTTCACCATCACGATGTCGGCCCCCTCGGCGATGTCGAGCCGTACCTCGCGCATCGCCTCGTCGGTGTTGGCGGGGTCCATCTGATAGCTCCGCCGGTCGCCGTGCTGCGGCGTGGACTCGGCCGCCTCGCGGAAGGGGCCATACAACCCGCTTGCGAACTTGGCCGCGTAGCTCATGATCGGCGTGTTGGTGAAGCCCGCGTGGTCGAGCGCGCGACGGATCGCACCGACGCGGCCATCCATCATGTCGCTCGGCGCCACGAGGTCGGCGCCCGCGCGCGCGTGCGAGAGTGACTCCTTCACCAGGAGCTCGAGCGTCGCGTCGTTGTCCACGTCGCCGTCCGGTGTCAGGATGCCACAGTGGCCGTGGTCGGTGTACTCGCACATGCAGACGTCGGTGATCACGGCCAGCTCGGGCAGCCGCTGCTTGAGCGCACGCACCGCCTGCTGGACCGGCCCCTCGTCGTCCCAGGCCGACGATCCCGTTGCGTCCTTGCGATCGGGGATCCCGAACAGGAGCACCCCGCCCACGCCGGCGGCATGCGCGGCGCGCGCGTCCGCCAGCATCTCGTCGACGGACGTCTGGCAGGACCCGGGCATCGAGCCGATCGGCTTCCGAACGCCCGTGCCCGAGCGCACGAACAGCGGCAGCACGAGCTGCGACGGGTGCAGGTGGGTCTCGCGCACGAGGCGCCGCAGCGCCTCCGTGCGCCGCAGGCGGCGCGGGCGATACTCGGGATAGCCTGACATCGTCACTCGGGCTGGGGACTCGGGATCTTCTTCACCTCACGCAGTCCCGCGAGGATTTCCCCCGCGCCACGCCCGCGCAGCTCGCCCGCGAGCCGTTGCCCCGATTCCTCCGGTGCGGTCGCGTCAACCACGAGGTCGCCGCGGATGACGCGCGTGCCGCGGACGTCGGCGATCATCCCCCAGAGGTGCATGGCGCCGTCGTGCATGCGCGCAAGCGCGCCGATCGGCACCTGGCATCCACCGTCGAGCGCAGCGAGGAACGCGCGCTCGGCGCGGACCGCACTCCAGGTGTCGGCATCGTTCACATCGCGGGCGAACGCCAACATCCGCTCGTCGTCGCTGCGGATCTGGATGGCGATCGCGCCCTGGCCGGCAGCGGGGAGCCACTCCGGCGGCTCGAGATACGCGCCGACGTGCTGCCGCGCGTCCAGCCGATGCAGCCCCGCGGCGGCGAGGATCGCGGCATGAACCTGGCCGCCATCCACCTTCTTCAGCCGCGTGCCGACGTTGCCGCGCAGTTCTGCGACGTCGAGGTCGGGGCGCAACGCGAGCAACTGGGCGCGTCGCCGCAGGCTGGAGGTGCCGACACGCGAACCGCGCGGAAGCGCATCGAGCCCGGTGCCGCTCACGACCTGGGGTCCGAACACGAGCGCATCGCGCGGATCCTCGCGCTTGAGCACCGCTGCGACCACCAGTCCCGCCGGCGAATCTGTCGGCAGGTCCTTCAGCGAATGCACGGCGCAGTCCACGCGGCCGCGCGCGAGGTCGTGCTCGAGCTCCGCCGTGAAGAGCCCCTTGGCGCCGATTTCACTCAGCGGCTCGTCGAGCCGCTTGTCCCCGACCGTCCGATAGGTCTCGAGCTCCGATTCGATCCCACGCGCCGCGAGTGCGGCCGCCACCTCACGGGCCTGACGGAGGGCGAGCTCGCTCGAGCGGGTGGCGATGATCACCGGGCCATCGGGATCGCGCGCGACGCGTGTCATGGCTCCGAATGTAGCAGGGCGAAGTACTCGGCGATCGCATCGACGAGGCGGTCGGCCGTCGCTTCCGCCGCCTCGACGGCAACGGGAATGCCCCGGGCGGCAAGGGCGGCCGTCGTGACGGGGCCGATCGAGGCGGCAGGAATCTCCTGCATCGGCGGCGCGCCTGTCGCCCCCGCATAGGCGTCGACCGCCGACGGCGCGAGGAACGTGACGAGATCGACACGCTGCCTGCCGCCGAGCATCGCGCGCAGTGCGGCGGCGCCGGCAGCATCTGGCACCGAGGCATACGAAATCACGGTTTCCACATGTGCACCCAGTGACGCGAGACCGGCGCCGAGCACTTCGCTCGCACCTGCGGCAACGGGGTGAAGGACACGTCGCCCGCGCACGTCGTCCCGCGCTGCGAGGGTGTCGAGCAGCGCCTCGGCGTCGAACCGGCCGGGGACGACCACCGGTCCTACCCCTTGGTCGTGCAGCGCTTCGGCCGTGGCCCTGCCGACGGCAGCAACCTGCATCCGGCCGAGGACGGGCGCGAGCCCGGCCGGATTGGCGATCCGTGCCGCGTCGGCTGCCGCCTGCACCCCGTTGGCGCTGGTGAAGAGCACCCAGTCGAATTCGCGCGCGGCCAGTCGCCACGCGAGCCCCTGCTGATCGACCGGCTCGATGCGCGTCAGCGGTACGAGGAGCGCATCGGCCCCGAGCCGCTCGAGCGACGCCGCGAGTTGCTCACCACGCACTCCCGGACGGGTGACGATGACGCGCCGCCCGTGCAGGGGCAGTCTTCCCTCGGCGCCGGGGGCGCTGCTGTCGGACGAGTCGGCCATGCAGATAATGGTAATGAATCGAGTGGCTAACTGCTGCAATCTCTTGCACTTGCGTCACGGCGGGCGATGCTCCTTCCCAGCGCGTCCGTTGGCCTGGCGAGACCCTTACACATTCGACTATTGCCCGACTCAGCGTGAGTGCTACTTTCCTAGCACATCGACCGGGGGCCTGCCCGGCGAGGCATTCAACATCCCTCCTGCTCCTAGCTCGATGCCCGACTTTCGCGTGCTCAGCCGCCGTGAGCGGCAGATCATGGACTTCCTCTACCAGCGTGGCCACGCAACGGCTGCCGAGGTGCAGGCGGGGATTGAGGACGCGCCCGGCTATTCGGCAGTTCGCGCGCTGTTGCGGACGCTCGAGGAAAAGGGGATGGCCATGCATACGGAGGAAGGTCGCGCCTACGTCTTCAGGCCGACGGTGTCGCGTGACCAGGCGCGCACGAGTGCCCTGTCGCATCTCGTGACCACCTTCTTTGGGGGCTCCCGGGAACAGGCGGTGGCTGCGCTGCTCGATCCCGACGGTCCCGGCCTGTCGAAGGATGCCCTCGAGCGCATGGCGCGGCTCGTGGAAGCTGCACGGGCGGAGGGTCGTTGACGATGCTCGCATTCATCATCAGTGCGACACTCAAGGGCGCGGCCGTCATCCTCGCCGCGCTGGTCATCAATCGTACGATCCTGCGCCGCCGGTCGGCGGCGTCGCGGCACGCCGTATGGAGCATTGCGCTCGTGTCGCAGTTCGTGCTGCTCCTGGCGACGCCGGTGATGCCTGCGTGGAACGTGCCGGTGCTGCGGGCACCGTCATGGATGGTCGGTCCGGTCGATGCCTCGCTCATCACTGTCGCCACACAGGGCCCCGCGGGTGGTGACGTTGGTGGGGGAGCGGCGACCGCTCCGGACGATACACCTTCCAGCGCGGGGGAACTCGCCGCTCGCCCCTTCCCTGGAGCGGCCAGCGAACCGGCATCAATGGCCCCGCCGGCTCGCGCGGGTCGGGGTGCGGGGGCCGCCGACGAGGCCGGAAAGTATTCGATCGGTTCGGTCGGCGTTCGGGTTGAGATGTCGCTCGTGCTGACGCTCGCGTGGGCACTTGGCGCCCTGCTGGTGCTCCTGCGGTATGTCCATGGGACCGCGCAGGTGGCAAGGCTGGCGCGGAGCAGCGAACGCGTGGTCGATGGGCAGTGGCTGTCGCTCGCCCAGCGCACGGCGCTGCGCATGGGCATCGACCGCCCACTGACGCTGTTGCGCGGCGAGAGGATCGGTGTGCCGGTGACGTGGGGCATCGTGTATCCCGTCGTGCTGCTCCCCGAAGGGGCGGACACATGGCCGCCGGAGCGACGCGAGTTCGTGCTGCTGCACGAGATGGCGCATGTGAAGCGGCTCGACGCCCTGACGCAGGCCGTCGCGCAGCTGGCCGAGGCCGTGTTCTGGTTCAATCCATTCGTGTGGTATGCCGGCCAGCAGTCGCGGCTCGAGCGCGAGCGCGCGTGCGACGACTATGTGCTGTTCCATGGCACGCGGCCCTCGTTCTATGCGGATGAGCTGCTTGGCATGGTCCGGCGCATCGACGCGAGGCGCGACGATGCCGCGGCGCCTGCCTTTGCCGCGCTCGCGATGGCCCGCCGGAGTGAGTTCGAGGGTCGGATGCTCGCGATCCTCGACCC